>DASYRO010000375.1:0-3846 GCA_036004385.1 Candidatus Acidiferrales bacterium | reverse complement strand
CTGCACCGGCACGATCCAGTCCGGCCGCGGAGAAATGTTCATCCCCGCGATGGACGGCAGGCCCGGCGAGCCTTCCACGGCCTGCACCTTCACGCGCTGCGTGCCACGCACTTTCAGCAGCAGCTCGAGGCCTTGCTCGGGCAGATTGGCGAAGCGCAGGCGCCAGCCCTTCGACGGCAACCGCCGCGCGTCGGCGTCAATGGTGACCCGCTTTCCGTTCACGCTGGCTTCCAGCACGTCCGCTTCGCTGACGTACAGCGTCAGCCACGACGCTTTGCGCGGGCTCATCACCAGCAGCGTCAGCGTGCGCCCTTCGCCTTCTTTCTTCTCGTCGCCCAGGAGCACGTCCGCGCCGGCCAGCGATACGTCCGGCGCGTCGTGTTTCAGAAACGACACCCCCGCTCCGCCCGGGAAGAAGTCTTCCAGCGTTTCTTTTTCGGGCTTGCGCGTCAAAAACTGCTTCGTCCACGCGTCCGGCTTGCTGCCCGAGGTGAACCACACGGCCTTGCCCGTGTCGGCATTGCGTCCATACACAATCGAGTCCGACTTGGGATGTTCCGCGGAGTAGCGCGTCGTGGCCATTCCGTAAAAGAACAGCACGACGCATAGCGCAAACACCGCTGCCGGCAGCAGCCATCGTCGCATGCGCGTCATCAATTCAATTTGTGGAATCAGTGTCCACAGACCCAGCGTCAGAAATACGCACAGCATCGGCGTGCCTACCGCCGTCAGCCCTAGTGACACGAAGAGTTCCCGCACCATCGGCGCCAGCAACAACACGCACGGCAAGGCTCCGATGAGCAGCGCCGCAATTTCTGTTATCCCCACGCGTTCTTCTTCGCCGGTGGACCGGAACATGGCTACCGCCAGCAGGCTTCCCAGCAGCGGCCACGTAAACAGGTAGCTCGCTCCGGGCACGGCGAAGGCGCTCCACAGCGCCAGCAGCGTCCAGATGAACAATCCGCCCAGCGCGAGTCCCGCCGCGCCCAGTTTGTTCCGCCACAGGCTGTACATTCCGGCGTTGAAGGCTACGGCAAATGTCATCAGGCTCAGCGCGTACACGCCGCCGCGAATCACGTCGCCATCCGGCAGCAGCCACCCGTGCAGGAATTCCGCTTTCCAGCGAAACACCAGCCCCATTAGCACGGTCAGCACCAGGCTCAGCACAAAAATTCCCGCGCCCCACACCACTCCCAGCAGAATCGTGCGTCCCCGATTCAATTCGCGCCACAGTACAAATCCATACAGACCCGCGGCCGCCAGCGCGAGCGCCACGCCGATCCCCGTCGAATAATGGAGAAGCGTGTTGCCGAAGAAGTTGAAATAGATTGCGTTGCTCGATGAATTTTCCGGAAACTCCGCGTTACCCAGCTCACGGGCCAGCGACAACATGTACTCGCCGTGATGCTGCAAGCTGGCCGGGTTGAGCCGCTCCGGCGAATCAATCGCCGTGTGGTACGCGTACCAATCGTCCACAAACGCGAAGTTCATTCCCTGCGCGCCGTGTTTCTTAAAAACCGTGAAGTCCGTGTCATTCGGCATGCGCTTGTAAATTTCATAGGCTAGCGAGCTGCCGCGCGGGTGCGGCGTTTTGGCGAACGCATCCACCAGCCACGCGTTCCCCACGCTGGTCTCGAACATTTCTACCGGCCCGCTTTTCCCGCGCCCTTCGAAATTCAGCGCCGCGCCGATTTCTTTGGCCCAGGGATGCTCGTCCATGAACGCGGACGCGCCCAGCAATCCGTTTTCTTCGCCGTCGGTGAACAGAAAGATTACGTCATGCTTGAGCGCCGGCCCGGCCTTCAGCGCGCGCAGTGTTTCGAGCATCGCGGCGCACGCCGCGCCGTCATCGCCCGCGCCCGGCGCCGCGGGCACCGAATCGTAGTGCGCCGCAAGCAGCAGCGCCTTGCCGCCTTTGTCCGCGCCGGCCAGCCGCGCCACGACGTTCTGCACCATGCCGGCGACGACGTAGCGCGAGCTCAGGCCCGTCGCCGTCTGCACCTGCGGCTCCAGTCCGGACTTCTTCAACTGGTCCTCGATGTACTGCTGCACTTTGGCGTGTTCCGCCGACCCTAGCGGATGCGGCGCCGCGGCAATCACTTTCAGGTGCTCCATGGCGCGTTCCGCGGAAAATTCGTTGGGGGGCGCGCTCGAGGGCAACGCGGCGGGCGGGTTCGACATTCCCATCGCCAGCCAGGCCACGGTGATGACCACGACACACACGACTACTCCGGCCACACTTTTGTTGATCGCGGCCGCCGGGCGTTTTTTCACGTCCAGTTGTGCGGTCTTGTCGACATCCGGCTCGGCGGTTTTGGCGACTTCCAGCTTGGCGGTCTTGTCGAAACTCTCTTTCTCTTGCTCTTTCGCTTCGCCCTTTTCCTTGTTGCGGCTCATCGAGACCCTTTCCAACGCCCGCAAGGTTACGGTTTCTCGTGCCGCCTTGCAACCGATTCCAACATTCACCCGGCGTGTAATCGGCGCTTGTCATTCTGAGCGAAGCGAAGAATGCCTCCTGCTCTTCGCGATTTTCGCTTTTCGTTTTTCTCTGCGTCCTCCGTGCTCCTCTGTGTCCTCTGTGTTAATGTTTGATTTTCTTATTTCCGATTTTCGTTTTTCGTCCTTTTATCTTTCAAGCCGGAGGCCCCCATGAAACTCACCATCGCCATCGCCCAGGCCGCGCCCGTGGTGCTGGACCTCGCCGCATCGCTGGACAAGGCCTGCGGCCTGATCAGCGAAGCCGGCAAGCGCGGCGCGCAACTCATCGCCTTTCCGGAAACGTGGCTGCCGGTCTATCCCTTCTGGTGCGACGCGGGCACCTTCGGCACGTGGGACCACGCGCCTTCCAAGCACTTGCACGCGCGGCTCTCGCGCAATTCACTGGTGATTCCTTCACCCGAAACGCAAAAACTTTGTCGCGCGGCGCGTGACGCGCGTTGCGCTGTCGTTCTCGGCGCTAACGAACGCGATCTTTCCGGCTCGCTCTACAACGCGCTGCTGTTTATCTCCGCGGACGGCGAAATTCTCGGCAAGCATCGCAAGCTGGTGCCTACGTTCGGCGAGCGGTTGGTGTGGGGCTATGGTGACGCGGCCGGTCTGCGCGCCTACGACATCGCCGGCGCGCGCGTCGGCGGGCTCATCTGCTGGGAGCACTGGATGCCGCTCAGCCGCCACGTCCTGCACGCCGATGGCGAGCAGGTGCACATCGCCTCGTGGCCGCATTGCAGCGAAATGTATCAGCTCTGCTCGCGCCACTACGCCTTCGAAGGCCGCGCGTTCGTGCTTGTCGCCGCTGCGTATATGACCAAGTCCGCGCTGCCTGCCGATTTCGAGCTGGCGGAAAACGTCGCCGCCGCGCCGGACGTGCTGCTCGCCGGCGGCTCCGCGGTCATTGGCCCCGACGGAAT
This sequence comes from Candidatus Acidiferrales bacterium, assembly GCA_036004385.1. GTDB lineage: Bacteria > Acidobacteriota > Terriglobia > Acidiferrales > UBA7541 > JACQDE01. Next base: position 439 of record DASYRO010000375.1, on the reverse strand, counting down.
GTATCTCGTCGAACCCATTCGCGGGCGCGAAGAACTGCTAACCGCGGAGCTCGATCTCGACCGCATCGCCGAAGAAAAACTCGCCCTCGACGTCGCCGGCCACTACTCGCGTCCCGATTTGTTCGAGGTTCGCCTCAACCGCGCGCCGCTCGCGCAAGTGCGCTCGGCGTAACGGAATGGAGGGTCGCGTCGCGCCGGTAGGGCGCGACTTTGGAGTGCGGCGGCAAGCCACCGCGATGCAAAGCGGGAGCAAGTTCCCGCACTCCATTGTGCGGCCTATTTTCCATTTTCTAGTTTCGTTTCCTCTGTGACTCTGCGCCTCTGTGGCGAATTACGTGGCGATGACTTTTTTCTGGAAACGTTTCGCGGCCAGGAGCAGCAGCACCACGCCCATGGCCAACAGCACCAGGCCGTCGTGCCACAAGTGCTGGATGCCCGC
>DASYRO010000374.1:0-4225 GCA_036004385.1 Candidatus Acidiferrales bacterium | reverse complement strand
GCGGCGAAGCCAGTCGGCAAGAGTTTTTCCTTCTTCGTCCTTGCGCTCTGGCATGTCCGGTGGAAGCAAGCCCGCGGCGGCGCTGGAGCCGAGCAGCGCGCGGCCGAAGTGATGCCCTTCCTCGTTGGTCCAGACGACCATCTCCAGCGGATGCCGCGTGGTGATTTTCTGCTCGTTCAGCGCGCGCATCACTTCCAGCGCGCCCAGCGAGCCGACGTCGCCATCGAAATTTCCCCCGTGTGGAACAGAATCGATGTGCGAGCCGAAAAGAATTGCCGGGAGCTTTTCGGAGCCGGGCGCTTGTCCTGAGCTTGCCGAAGGACGGTGTCCAAATATATTGCCGGCGGGATCCACGCGTACTTCGAGCCCGGCGTCGCGCATCTGCTGCATCAGCCACGCGCGCGCGGCGAAATCGGCTTCCGAAAATCCGAGGCGCGTGACGCCCGCCTCGAAGCCCCCGCCCGCAGGACGCCCGAATTCGGAGAGTTTTTCCAGCGTGGCCCACAGGCGCTGCTGGTTGACGTGCCGCGCGGGCGCCTGCGCAAGCGCGAGGAAAGCCGCAAGCAAAAAGCTCATCGAGAGCGCGAAAACGTTGCGAAGTTTCAAGTTGGCACCGCCGAAATGCGAACGAATTGTAACCGCAGATGAACGCAGATGATTGAAAAAGTAAAACTTCAACAAAGAGGTTGCGAAGCAGCGCAGAGGAGACTGACGAAAGCGCGTGGAGTGCGGGAGCTTGCTCCCGCCTTGCAGTTGGTCGTGGATTGAAAGTGTGTAGCGGCAACCTACGCTTCTTCAGTGCAGCTTGCCATGGCTAGTTGGCCCATTCCGATGTGGCGGCAGCAACCTGCCGCAAAACCAAAGCGGGAGCAAGCTCCCGCACTCCAAGCAAAAACCCTGCAAGAAAAGCAGGCGGGCGCGTTCGGAGAGTAAGGGGAGGGCATCCAGCGGGAAGAGCGCCGCCTTTCCCGGCAGATTCAGCCCGGGAGGAAGATGGCCAGGCCACTCGTAGGGCGAAATCGGAATCTATGCATACAACTGGCGGTCTGGGCCACCCCGAGCACGAAACAGCACTGGAGGACAACATGAGACTCTCGAATCATCGAATCAGGGCGGGAGTGTGTGTTTTGCTGCTGGTGGCGGGAGCGCTGGCGGTGGCGGCGCTTGCCGGCGGCGCTGTGATTGGAACGTGCGCTTGCGGCGATACGACTGCCGCGGAGCAGGAGCGCGTGCTTTATCCGGTGAAAACTGCTGCACAATCGCAAGAGCCGCGGACCGGCGGAAAGCCTGTCGTGCCCGATTGGCGCGCGCTCGACGGCGTCAGCTATGAAAACCTGACGATATTTCCGGTCGTGGCGCGCGCGGAAGCGAACACCGGCGCATTTGTGACGCTCGATGAAGCGCTCAGCTCCGGCGAAGCCGTGGTCAGCGAATCCGGCGGGCAGATTATTCGCCGCTCGCGCGACGGCCGTCCGCTGCCGTCCTATGGCGGGCCGCAGGTGAATCAACTCGTGCTCATCAACCGCGGCAAGCGCCCGCTGGTGCTGCTGGCTGGCGAAGTCGTTAGCGGCGGCAAGCAGGACCGCGTCATCGCCAAGGACCGCATCGTGCCGGCGGGCGCGGACCCCTTGCCTCTCGACGTCTTCTGCGTCGAGCATGGGCGCTGGACCGGTGCCTCCGACCAGTTCAGCGCGTCGAAGTTCATGGTGCATCCGAGCGTCCGCGAGAAAGCCGCGGTGAACCAGAACCAGAGCGAAGTGTGGGCCGCGGTGCGCAGCGGCACGACGGCGAACACAGACACGGCAACCATTCGCGGAGGCCGCAGCGGAAGCGGCGCTGGCGGAGGTGCGGGCGGAGGCGTCGCGAAAGCTGCGCCGCCGGTGATTACGCCGGGAACGGTAAGCGAGACCATCACCGTCGAGGCGCGGTCGGAGTCCTACGACAAAATTTACAACAAGTCGCGCGTTGGCCGTTCGGTGGACGCATTCGCGGAAGAAATTTCGCGGCGGTTCGAGAAAGCCACCGCGGGGCTGAAGGGCGAGCGCGTGATCGGCGTGGTCGTGGCCTACGGCGACGAAGTGGCCTGGGGCGACGCGTTCGCTTCGGAGCATTTCTTCCGAGCGTACTGGCCGAAGCTGCTGAAGAGCTACGTCGTGGAGGCGCTGGCGCGTCCGCGGTGGCATGAACGGCCGACGGTGGACGACGCGCGCGCGTTCCTCGAGCCGCTGGCCGGGCGCGTCAACGAAGAAAGCGAGCCCGGCGTGTACCGCTGGCGGCAGACCAGCCGCGGACGTTTCTCGGAAATCGAGCTGGAAGCCCTCGCGCCGAAAAACATGCTGCTGCATTGGGTGAAAATTCAGAAAACCAGTTAACAGTTCATAGTTCTAAATCGTGCGTGGAGAGCGTAGTCGAGAGAAGAAACAACGCATTCTTCCGGGTTGATAAGCGAGAGGGCGAGATGGTCTTAGAGATCTTATTCCCCGCCATCTAATGTTTCACCTTTATTTTGGTCTTGAGAGTTGCGGAATTCACGAGGCTCACGACTTTGCGATAAGGCTCTTCTTTTTTTTCGAGCTTGCTGTAGTCCACGTTTGAATAATTCATGCGCAATTCAGACATCAGATAGCTCCGGCGCGTTGTGTTATTGTCGTGATTGCTCCAGAAAAAATTTGTGGGTTGGTCGCCAAGCTCCTTGGTCATCTGCTTCCAGACGCGCGGTGCCTCCCGGATGTCATAGCCGGCGTCGAGCATGTATTCGAGACCGGCTCGGTCGGCTTGGTTCTCGAGGCTTCGCGCGTAACCGTTCCGAACTGCACCCTCTATCAGGTTCGCTATGTCGGTTACTGCCCGACCGCCCCAGATCGAACCTACCGCGGCGCCGATCTTGAGGGCCATGAGCTTTTTCTTGTGATACTCATGCTGTCGCCAATAGTGCTCTTGGATCGCGTGGGAAATCTCATGACCCATCACCGCCGCAAGCTGTGCCTCGTTCTCTAGGACCTTAAACATCGAAGAGTAAATGACCACGATCCCGTTGGGCAACGCGAAGGCATTGATCTCCTTTTTTTCCACCAAAAAGAACTGGAAAGGTATTTTTTGGGGGTCCCCTGCAGGGAGAGATTTCTGGTAGGCGGGAACGAGGCGGTCGCCCAATTCTCGAATGTAACGTTGCGCTTCTTCGCTGGGCACCAGCTTGTACTTCCCGACTTGAGCGATCTTTAATTCTCCCGGTTTACCTTCCACGAAACTAGGCGGCTTGATGCTCGTTTTCAGACCTTTCCAGGTTTTTGCCTCGCCCTTTTCCATTTCGTTCCGCTGGAATTCAACACGCAGTGCACGGATTGATCCATCAACAAGTCGCAAACCCTGATAGCTCATGAATGTGTTCGGTGTTACTTGATCAAGCGACATAAGAGGAGAGAAGCCTTCCTCATCGGAAGGATTCTGAGTCGAAGTGAGTTCCTTCTTTTCTTTCTTTTGCAGTTGCTGTTCAGACTTCGTGAGTTTGAACAAAACCTGCGTGCTGGGATCAACCTGAATGCTCTGGCCGTCAGCGAAGAAAGTCCCTACCCAACCGCTGTTGCCTCTTTCGATTGTCGGCCGATGCTCAATCAAGGCGGCTCGCTTAATTTTCTTGAATTCCTCAAGAATTACCTTGATAGACTTGGCCCGCAGCTCTCCAGTTTTTTCGTCATAGTCCCCCTTGATTTCAAGCAGGGTGCCGACACGCAACTCTTCGGGATGAAATTCGACATTGCCACCCTCTTCGTCCTTCTCGAACTCCAGGACGAGCGAAACGTCACGAGTAATGCGGTAGTCTTCGATTTCAAATACTGTAGGCGAGACAATATTGGTTACGTATCCTTTGATTTTGATTTCTTTCGCGCCAGCAGGTTCGACGAGGCACACCAGAATGAAGCAACAGAGGGCTAGGCGTCTCATTAGAGAAATCCTCCTCGAAGTCTGAGACGGGACGTGGGCCGATGCTGCGCCAGCCCTGGAGCATTGTCAAGTTGAATAATAAGTGAGCGGCTTTAGTACTGCCAGCTTTTCAAATCCGCGCCGGGAGGCGCGGTCTTGCGCATACGCTCGGGGATGCGCGGGATAAACATCTGGTGATAGCGCAGGCGCGAGTAGGCGTTGGGACGCGTGTGGTCACCGTTCCAGCAATGCTCGGCGCGCGGCTCATAGTCCACTTCGCCGCCATAGGCGGGGTCTTTCGCGC
>DASYRO010000373.1:0-2531 GCA_036004385.1 Candidatus Acidiferrales bacterium | reverse complement strand
TCATCCAGCGTCGGCAAGACCATGTGACTGGTTTCCTGCTCCGTCTTCCATGCCTTGAGAATTTTTCCGCTCGACGTTTCCATTTCCAGCACGGCCTTATTTTCTTCGACGGTGACCCACAATCTTTTTCCGTCGCGGCTGACGACGATGCCGTGCGGCCGCTTGTATTCGCCCAGCTTCCACGTCGCGGCCACCTTGCGCGCTTTCAGGTCCAGCACGGTGATGGTTTCTCCGGGCTCCTGGCGCTGCTCGCCGGGACGCATCACTCCGTACGAGCCGTAGTTGGTGACGTAGGCCATGCGTCCGTCGCTGGAAACGGCCACTTCGTGCGGGCCTTTGCCGGTGGCCAGCCGCGCGGTCACTTCCAGCGTCGCGGGATTCACCAGCGCCGCTTCGTGGTCGGACTTGTTCAACACAATCAGCGTCTGCGCGCTCGCCGCGCCAGCGAGCAGGGCGCTCGCGAGCATCAAAGCCGGGATCATTCCGAGTTTTCGCATGGCCACCTCCGTCCTTGCCGCTCACTCTAGCACACTGTCATTTGTCCGCCGTTTTTCGAATTTCTATTTTCGTTCTCCGGCATCTATGTTTATCTGTCATCATCGCTGGTTTCAAGGAATTTGCGCGGAGGATAACGATGCCACGCCAGAACATTTCCAGCGGCACGAAGTGGGAACCCCTCGTCGGCTATTCGCGCGCGGTGCGCGTGGGGCCGTACGTGCACGTTTCCGGCACCACGGCCACCGACGACGCGGGAAAAATCGTCGGCCCCGGCGACGCCTACGCGCAGGCCATGCAGACGCTGGCCAATATCGAAGCCGCTCTCAACCGCGCCGGTGGAAACATCTCGGACGTCGTGCGCACGCGCATCTATGTGACCAACATCGCCGACTGGGAAGCGGTCGCCCGCGCGCACAGCAAATATTTTGCCGATGTGCGCCCGGCCACTTCCATGGTCGAAGTCAGCCGCCTGATTTCTCCGGAGATGCTCGTGGAAATCGAAGCCGACGCGTATGTCGCCGAAACGACCTAGTCGCGCCCGCGCGAAGCGCCTTGGAGTGCGGCGCTTCAGCGCCGCCGTGCCTTCTACGGTTGAGCGATTGGCGATTTATGATTGAGTGATTTCAGAAGAACCACACTCTCGAAGTTCGCGGCGCCACCGAAATTCGTGCGGTCCTAAATCACTCAATCACAGATCACTCAATCATCAATTCTTTTCTGCCACTAGCCACTCTCGTTCATCTGTGGTTTCATTTCTTCCGGAGAACCCGTGCGCGCCATCAATCTCTGCCTTCTCGGCTTCGGCAACGTGGGCCGCGCCTTCGCGCGCCTGCTGCTCGACAAATCCGCGGAGCTGCGCGAGCGCTACGCCATCGAAACACGCATCACCGGCGTAGCTTCGCGGCGGCTCGGCTGGCTCGCTCGCGAGGCGGGTTTCGATCCCGACAAACTTCTCGACGGAGATTTTTCCGCCGGCACAAAGTGCGGCTTCATCCGCGAATGGCTTTCTCGCGCGCGCGCCAATGCACTTTTGGAGATTTCTTCCCTCAACGCGCAGACCGGCGAGCCGGCCATCAGCCACATTCGCGCGGCGCTCGAACACGGCGCGTACGCCATCACCGCCAACAAGGGCGCGGTCGTGCACGGCTACCGCGCGCTGACGGAACTCGCGCGCGCAAAAGGGAAGCGGTTTCTTTTTGAAGCGTGCGTGATGGGCGGCACGCCGGTGTTTTCGCTGTTTCGTGAAACGCTGCCGGCGGCAAACCTGCTGCGCCTGCGCGGCGTGCTGAATTCTACGACCAGCCGCATTTTTGCGGAGATGGAGGCGGGCGCGTCGTTCGACGCCGCGCTGAAAATTGCGCAGGACGCGGGCATCGCGGAAACCGATCCCTCCGCAGACATTGACGGCTGGGACGCCGCGGTGAAGGTCCACGCGCTGGCTACCGTCCTTATGGACGCGCAAATAAAAATTGACGACATCGCTCGTGAAGGCATTCGCGGAATTTCAGCCGAGCGCGTACGCGCCGCCGCGGCCGCCGGCAAACGCATTCGCCTGGTGGCTCGCGCCGAGCGCCGCGATGGCCGCGTTGTGGCCAGCGTCGGCCCCGAAGAAATTTCTCCCGGCGATCCGCTCGCCGGCGGCCCGCCCGCGGGCAGCATCATTCATTTCGAACTCAACACGCTCCACGACCTCATCATCGCCTCCGGCCGCCAGGGCCCGGACACCACCGCCTACGGGCTGCTGGCCGATTTTCTTTCCATCGTTCATGCGCCCTCGTTGTCATCCTGAGTCCCGACCCTGTCGGGACGAAGGATCTCTCCTAATGTTTCCGTACCGAAGGCGGCGTCAGGCCGCCGCACTCCACGGCGCTTGGCGCAAGCGCAGGCTCCTTCGGCTGCCCTCAGGACAGGTGGAAGCCTGCCCCACGGACGCGTTCCGGCGTAAGATGGGTTTTTATCTGATGGCATTTCATTTTCGAGGTGACCCATGACTCATCGGCGCATGATGGCTTTGGTGCTTGGTCTTTTGGCTT
>DASYRO010000372.1:0-4369 GCA_036004385.1 Candidatus Acidiferrales bacterium | reverse complement strand
TTCCACTGCTGATTCTGCTTTTGTGACCGGCGGCGGGGCCTTGGCTTGCGTCGCCGCAGGCAAGCGAGCGCCCGCGCACAAGAAAAGGAGGGCAGGAAAAATCATTCTGCAGAGGCAGGATCGCACGGCCTTCTCCTTCAGTTGGCCGGGGAGCGTCTGTGAATATTATTGCACACGAAAGTGTTGGTCGGTGTGGATGAACGGCAGGGAAACGCGGCGCGCGTCCTTTACTCCTCCCGGTGCTGCTGGCGCGTGTTGAGGAAGAGCCGCAGCCGTTGCAACAGTTCGTCGCGCACACGGCGGAAAGTTTTCAACTTTTCTTCATCCGCGCCTTCAGCGGCGGCGGGATCTTCGAAGCTGAAGTGAATTCGTTCGGGCGCTCCGGGGAAAATGGGGCAGCTTTCGTTCGCCAGGTCGCAGACCGTAATCACGGTGTCGAACTTCTCGCTCTTGAACTCGTCCACGGACTTGGAGCGCTGGCCGGAAATGTCCACGCCCAGTTCTTTCATCACCGCAATTGCGAATGGATGGACCTGCGAGGGGTGTGTGCCCGCGCTGTGCACTTCCATTTCGCCCTTCGAAAGCCAGCGGAGAATGCCTTCCGCCATCTGACTTCGCGCCGAATTGCCCGTGCAAAGAACCAGCACTTTGTATTTGTTCACGGACTTGTCTTCTGGGCGGGACATATACGCCGGGCCTTAGACCGGCTTGTGCGCGCGCACAAACGCGCTCATGAATTTGCCGTCCACGTGCGGCGCGATGGTTTCCGGATTGATGCCCGCGACCGAGAGAAATTCCCGGGCGTCTTCCACCTTGTAAATGCGCGTGGGCTCGACGTCAACATCCACAAATCCTGCGCGGGCCAATTTCCCTCGATATTCATTTTCTTCCAGTGCGCCGGCCACGCATCCGATCCACAGCTCGACGCTGCGCTGAATCATTTCGGGCACCTTGCCGCGCACCACGATGTCGGAGACGGCAAAGCGCCCGCCGGGCTTCAGCACGCGGAAGGCTTCGCGCAGCACGCGGTCCTTGTCCGCGGAAAGATTGATCACGCAGTTGGAGATGATGACGTCCACGGAATTATCCGGCAGCGGGATTTCTTCGATGGCGCCCTTAAGGAATTCGACATTTTCAACGCCGGCCTTGCGCTGATTTTCGCGCGCCAGCGCCAGCATGTCGTCGGTCATGTCCAGGCCGTAAGCCTTCCCGGTGGGCCCCACGCGCCGCGCGGAGAGCAGCACGTCTATGCCCCCGCCGGAGCCCAGGTCGAGCACCGTTTCGCCCGCACGCAATTCTGCCAGCGCCGTAGGATTGCCGCAGCCAAGCGAGGCGAGCAGCGCCTCTTCCGGCAGTCCAACCTTTTCGCTCGCGCCATAGAGATCTTTGGTGATGGGATCCACTGCGTCCAGCGTCGCGCCCGAGCAGCAGCCGCGATCCTTCGCCGGCATGACCGGCCCGCAAGCGGCGCGGTTGCCGGCCGCCGCATTGCGCGCCGCGGCGCCGTAGCGCTCCTTCACGATTTCTTTAATGTCCTCCGCGCGATTCGCTGCGTCGGCCGTTTGGTCGTCATCCTGAGCGAAGCGAAGGATCTCTCCTCCGCAGCACCCGCCCGCTCCCGCAACTTCCTTCACCGTTCCAACTTTCTCCTGGCTCATGTCTTCTCCTTTGAGATGAACTCGCTGACTCAATTTCGCTGTTCGCAGCGCCGGCAGGGCACGGCTTCAGCCGTGCCGTAAAGGCCGCCCATACAGGGGCTTTAGCCCCTGAGGGACGCCGCCTTCTCGAAACGCACTCATTGGCGGCCCTTTTGGCGCCTCGCGCCGCTTGCGTCAGCCATTGCACACTGGCCCGATGATCGTCTCCGGCCGCACGGCCTTGCTGCGCGAGCAGCACTCCGCATACAAAAACCCGAGCAATTCCCGCAGCGCCTCCGCGTTGGCCGCGTACCACAGAAATTGCCGGTCGCGCCGCACGGTGACGAGGTTCTCGTTCTTCAATTTTTCCAGGTGATGCGACAGCGTCGAGCCGGGAATTTCCAGCTCGGACTGGATATCGCCGACAATCATGCCCTCGGGGTGCGCGGAAAGCAGCAAGCGCAGGATGCGCAAGCGCGGCTCCGCGCCCAGCGCGGCGCACATATCGGCGTAGCGGATCACCTGTTCCGGTGGCGGCTGCTTTTTCATACTTCGACTATACTAGAAATATAGAAGCTGTCAAGCCTTTTTTCTCTCGAACCTTTTCCCGCTCCCAACGTCTTAACAAGCAGAGGGTGTTCGGAATGAAAACATCTTCTGGACTATTCTTCGGTGCCGAAAAGGTGAGGACGTCATGTTGAAGCTGTGGATCACTCTGATTGTGGCCATTGTGCTGGCGTTGTTTCTGCCGTATGTCACGGACGCGCAGCAAGTCTCCGGCGACTGGCAGGCGCAGGTGCAGCCGCAAAAGGACAAGGTTTATCTCGAGCTGCGCACGGGTGAATTTAATCACCATTCCTCCTGGGGCTCGGACCGCCCACTGGCCGAGCTGCGCGGACTTGACGTCAGCGCGGCGCTCGGCGAATCCGCTGACGTGCGCTTCGAGATGGTGCGCGATGCCGGCACGATCAGCTTCGAAGGCCACTTCCGCCGCGGCAAAGGCGCCGGCGAATTCCGCTTCAATGCCAGCCCGGATTTTATTTCCGGCATGAAGTCACTCGGCTACAGCGGCCTCAGCGATCGAACGCTCTTCTCCATGGCCACGTGCGACGTGAGCCGCGCCTTCGTGCGCGAGATGCAGGACGTCGGCTACCGCGGCGTGCGCGCCGACGAGCTGATTTCCATGCGCATTCACGGAGTCAATGCGGCATACGTTAAAGATATGCAAGCGCTCGGACTCCGCGATCTAACGGTGGATCATCTTGTCTCCATGCGCATTCATGGCGTGAGTCCTGATTACGTGCGCGGCATGCAGGCCGCCGGGCTGCGCGATCTGACAGCGGACCATCTTGTCTCCATGCGCATCCACGGCGTGGACGCGCAATTCGTCAGCGAGATGCGCGCGCTTGGTCTGGAGCATCCGACGGTGGATAACTTAGTCTCGATGAGAATTCATGGCGTGAGCAGCGACTTCGCCAAGGAGATGCGCGACATGGGCGTGACGCAAGTGAACTCCGACCATCTTGTTTCCATGCGCATCCACGGCGTCAGCCCGGAATATGTAAAAGAAATGCGCGGGCTCGGCCTCGATCGACTGGATAGTGACCAGCTCGTTTCCATGCGCATTCATGGTGTCAGCCCGGGCTACGTGAAAGAGCTGCGCGTATTGGGTATCTCCGATCTCACCACAGACAATCTAGTCTCCATGCGCATTCACGGCGTCTCACCGGCGTTCGTTTCCGAAATGAAAGAGGCCGGCTACAATCGCCTGACGCCGGACCAACTCGTTTCCATGCGCATCCACGGCGTGAATGCCGCGTTCGTCAAGGACATGGCCTCTCACGGCTACAAAAATCTTTCTGTGGACGACCTCATCCAGATGAAGATCTCCGGCCGGCGCTACCGCGGCACAATTTGATCCTTAATAGGGCTACGATAGATCGTGCCCCGGCTAACCATCATTTTCTCGCCTTCATTCCAACCCGGAATCGGTTGTCTATTCAGGAGGAATCGTATGCCCGCGTCGCACCGCGCCAGGAATTGCTTTCTTGTTCTCTTGCCAGCGGCCATCGTAATCGCAGGTGCTGTGAGCGCACGCGGACAAGAAAGTAATCGGCTGCCCGCCATCGTGCTGGGCTCGAGCGTACAAATATCCGCGGACAATGCCCGCGCCCCTCATGCCGAAAGCTTTCTCGCGATGAACCCGAAAAACCCGTCACAGCTTCTGGCCTCGGCGATCGTCGCGGGACGCGCGGGGGCCGCGGCGGTATATGTTTCGCGGGATGCCGGCCGGAGCTGGGAGCGCGCGACATCGCTCGGCGCAGGGGTTCCGCCCATCTCGGGCAGCGATCCGCTCGTGTACTACGACCTCAGCGGCGCGGCCTTGTTCAGCGGCCTTTGCGACGAGCCCGATTGTTCAATGCGCGTTTGGCGCTCCAGCGACGGTGGACAACATTGGGATTCCGTGGTCTCCGTTCCTGGCAGCGGCTACGACCGGCAGTACCTGGCCGTGGACATGTCATCGGGCCCGTTTCGCGGCCGCATCTATGCCGCCGGCACGAATTCGATTCGACAGACGAACGGCGGAGGGTTTCCCGTTCTGGCGATCACGTCCTCCAACGACGGCGCGAAGTCGTTCTCGCCGCCGGTTATTCTCGACGTAACCTCTGACGGGCAGACGCACGGCTTTGGTGGGATTGCGGATTTGTTGATCACCAATCGCGGCACGCTGG
>DASYRO010000371.1:0-8966 GCA_036004385.1 Candidatus Acidiferrales bacterium | reverse complement strand
AGCCGCGAGGCCGGAGCCGCCGCCTCCACCGACGATGCGCGAGCTATTAGGGACGTTAATCATCTTCACTGCTTGACCGCTGGCATTGGGATTAGCTGTAAATGTGCTGGAAGTTAGGTTGGTCAGGACTAAGCCGATATTGCTGGCGTCCACCCCAATATTACTGCCTGTACTAGAGCCAACCGGAAACCCAGAATCTCCCTCAACGGTGATGAAGGTCTGATTGTTTCCCAAACCCGCGTTGACCTTCACTCCCACTGCCGCGTTCGAGCTAGAGCCTCCAGAGGTATTGATGATTGTTAACCGAGAGCCATTGACCTGTGTGACAGTGCTATCAGTGCCCATGCGGATAATTGCCGCCGTGCCCGCCTGTACAAGCGCATCGGCCACCTCTACAGTGTCCAACGTCAGGTTCACACCCATCACGTCCCACAGAATCCCCTTGCCGCCTTCGGTGCGGACGTTCTTGACCACCACCCTGTCCAGCCCATTCGGGAATGCGCCGTCATTCGCGCCGCTGTCAGGGTCAGTCCAGCCGGGAACCATGTTAATAAAGTGGTCGCCGCTGGCGTCCCACCTGCCGCCTGTGTAGTAGTGCAGCCCGCCCGCTGCATTGCGGTATTGAATGAGGGCGTTCCCGCCAGCCATACTCACGTTGTCGAAATACATGTCGTAGAGGATACCTATGCCCACAAAGGCCGAGTAGGTATTGGTTGTGTCGCTCACGCGCAGGGACACGTCCTTAACCGTTGTCCCACCAGCGTTGCCCCCTTGATAGCCCGCGCCGCCAAGTACCATAAGCGCGTTCGTACCTATCCCCTGAATACCTACATTGGAGATAGAGGCATCCCCGCCAAAGTTCATCACCGCCGCCAGCTTATTGTCGTTGGCTCCGCCCCACGCCGGGAACACAACGATGCGCGACTGCTGATTGACAAGTCCCGCCATCGAGCTAGACCCGATGATATGGTCCTCCTGCCGCATAATCAGTGGCGTGGTGAGCAATGTGCGCGTGTCCACACCCGCATCCTGAATCGCGGGAACTACCAGCGTCCCGAAAGGCACACGGTCTGAAACTCGCCGCGTGGCGTTCAGCGCCACCTGTAGGGGGTCAATCGAAGCTGTATTGGTAGCGGGAATCGTTGTCCCGCTGAACGTCAGACTTCCTAGGAGCTTGTGCACGCCGCTGCCCATCGTGATGTAGTGCGTCCACGTATCCGTCATGAAGTCCGAGACGGTTGGAGTCGGAGTCTGCAGATAAAAATTCACGTTGTCATTACTGGCATAGACGCGAAATCCGTAACAGCCCATCTGCCAGTTGGTGTCATTTGGAAAAACATTCACTCTTGCGTTTCCGCCGCCGCCGCTGATAACGACTGTCGCTGCCGGGCTGCCCGTTGTCTCCCCGTTGCGGTTCACATAGGTGACCTTGAAGTAGTACGTTCCGTCCACAATGGAACCGCCTGACGTAGCGAAACTCGTTGCAGGCACAGTGGAGGGCGCAAGGGCAATCCCACTGCTTGGGCCGACAGCAAACAACGAATTCCAGCGTTGCGCGTGCAATTCGCGCCACGGCGCAGCGGAATCGCCCAGGTCGTAGGAATCCGGCAAGCCCGGATTCAAATTGCCGTTTAGAGTGAGACTGAAGGCCGTGATCGGCGCGGAGAACGATACGGGACCTTGTACCGCTTGATCGGTAGAGAGATTCTTAAGCAGCGGGTCGGAGTACACAACACCACTCGTGGTCGGCGTCAGGCTTCCTAGATCCAGATTGACTCCGCTTATGGACCACTTTTGCTCGAAGAGCAAATTGTTATTGTTGTCCACCAACCGTACGAGGTAGTACGTGCCGCCGGGGACGAGCACGTCATTGCCATACACGAACGCGCCGGCTTCCAGCGTACCGTTGCTGACAGTGAAAATCTTCACCATCGGCACGATCTGCGCCGATTGGTCATTCAGCCGTGCCGGCTGGCTCAACAGGAATATGAGTTTGCCGTTGACTGCAGACCCGTCAGGGTTCTTGAAAGTCCCCGTCAAATTCGTGGCGTCAACAGAGCTACAACAGCCAAGGATTATCAGAAAACCGGCGCAGAGTCGCGTCCGTGCACGGATGCTGAGAGAGCGAATCACGGCAAACTCCTTTTTCGCAAACTGTGTTTGACGGTTAAGCCGTTGCGCGGAAGAATCGGCCGGTGAAACCGGGGTCCAGATCTTCCGTCCCGGTGCCAGAGAGGAGTCCGGCGTTACCGGGGTCTGAGTTGCGCGGCGTGACGGCCACCAGCGTCGCGGGCAGGTCGTAAGTCGCCGCCGCCTGGTTCCAGGCGAGCGCAAGCACGTCCCACGGCGCCAGACTGAAAGCGGCGGGGCGATGCCCGCGATTCAAAATTACTTTGTCGCAGAACAGAGGCGATGCTAGCGCCTGGCCGGCCGGAATCACAACCGCAAACTCTGCGGCCAAGTCCGCCGGAACAGCCTGCGTTGCCGGCAGAGTGAACGTCACGCAATACCATTGATAACTGGCCGTAATGGTGCCGGCAGGCACGTCCTTGGACTGATCGTATGCCGGCGTCGACGCGGACCGCAGAGCGATGCGCACTGCGTTTGCGAATGTGCTACTGCCGTTGTGGCGCAGCGCGATCGAAAGCGTGACTGCTTCGCCCGGATTGAAGAGTTTTCCGAGATTGCTGTAGAGAGAAGCGAAGCCCGGGTTAGCCACGGCGAAACTCACACCGGCCTTCCACTGCATTTCATTTGTCGAAGCAGACAGATCCACTTCGGAACCATCCGCAGCGGCGCGGATCAATCCGAAGTACCGCGCTACGTGCGTGCCTTCCTGCCCGGCCGCGCCGCTCAGGAAATAGTCGCTGTTGGCAAGAAGATTCTGCGCATTGATGGCCGCGCCGACGGACGGGTCCAGTTCCTGGGCCTCGAAGAAGTGAACCGCAAACACCAAAATCTGCGGTGAAATCTGGCCCTGTGGCTCGTCGGACCAAGGCGACCAGCCGATGGCATCGCGGCGGCGGGCGCGGAATATCCAAGCGCCGGCTTGCGTCGCTACAAAGCTGAATTTGTCAGGTTGCCCCGGCACCAACACGTCCTGCGAGGGAGCGCTGAAGCTGGCGCCCGGGCCTGCGACTTGAATCTGCGTCTCGATGATGTCGGTGGTCGTGTGGTCGAGCAACAGTTCCAAGATTTGGCCGACTGAATTTCCGGCGGTGAGCGAGGGCTTCGCAGGTTCCGGCTTGGATCCAAAACCCGTTGTCGCCGCGGAAAATTCTCCCAACGCGTTCTGCGCATAGGCGTAGAAAGTTTTGCTTCGCAATGGGGCGACGGAGTTGTTCAGAACAAAGTCGGCGCGCAATACGCCTGACTCTTCCCGGAACTGGCCGAATTCCCATCGCGCCAGAATCGTAACGTTGTCGGAGTCGCGCAATTCGACGCTATCTACATCTGTCGCGCTGGACGCGTCCAAGGCAACGGTGGCGGAAATGATGGGTTCGCCGGCTGTGTCCATCCCGAATTGGACAGACACCGATTGTGGGGCCGGCGGCACGAGTGGAAAGTGCACGCCCAGCACGCCGGAATAGCGGCTGGTGACGCCGGCGGAGTCCACGGGCCGCACGTAGAACAAATGGTTTCGCGCCGTGCGCGGGAGAAGAAGGGCCTGCGACGTAAACGTTCCCAGAAGATTTTGCGTGGTTCCCGGCGACGAGCCCGTGCTCCATCCCTGATCGCTACGACGAATTTCGAAGCGCCCGCCGGCAGGCGGCGCTGCGTACATATTCACTGAAAAATACGTCGGGCTGGTGGCGGTCAACGCCAGGCTCGGGGAATCGCCGAGAAAAGTCGAGCCAACCTGAGTCGAATCCACAGGAGCAGGCGACGATTCCTGCGGAGCGAGTATGTTTTCCAGTGGCGAAAACTTCTTGAGCAGATCCTCGAACTGGGAGGGCTGGCCGAATTCAAGAGTGTGCTGGATGCGTTCGGTTTCGAGTTCGCGCAACTCGCTCGTGACGCTGCGAACAAGTGCGGTGAATGCGGGATACCGCGATTCGTTGCGCACATCGAGCAGCCTGCCGCTGCGAGGATAGGAATCCGCAAACTCGCCCCACGTTATGTACTTTCCTTCGTAGCGCGGCGCCGTGTGGTCGGCGAGGTATGCCTGCGCGGCCAGTTCAGCCTCGGCGGACGTCCGCGGCAGAGGATTGAATTCGTTGAGCACCGCCGCGCGTACGCCGTCATCTCCCGCCAGCGCGGCCTCTGCCACGATGCTGGCGGCATTTCGCACGCGAGCGCGAGCGCGTCCGCTGGCGCGGTATCGCACCGTGATTTGTTCTTCGCGGACTGGGATCGTATCCTCGTAAAACTCCAGTGACCACTGGTTCTGATTCGGGTCGGCCGTAATGGTGGCGTCCTGGCCGGCCACGCCAAAGCCCAGCGTGCGCGTCTGTGGTTGGCCGCCCGGGGCCTGAGTTACCAGGCTGGCTTGTATGGGCTGTGTCACCTGCAGAAAATTCGCGACCACATGCACATCCGCAGAATTTACCGGCGCATAGAATGCAAATGCGGGTAGCGTGGTGAGCACGCTTTCGTGAAGCACGGTTTCCTGCGTATGCGCCGGATCGGCCAGGTCCACGTCGCGGACCAGCAGCGTTACCTTGATCGTGGCCGGCAAAGCCGCTCCGCCGAACGATGAAGTCAGGCTGGAGAACGTCTGTTCGATACGGTGCGCGCGGTCAGCGCTCAGTCGCGTCAGCAAGATGTAATGGTGGTTGGCCTGGGTCAAGACCTCTGCAGGCATGACGATTCCGGAAATTATCGGGCGAAGGCGCGACGTGCCCAGAATTGACGTAACGTCAAATCCGGTCAGGCAATTCGACGGCACGAGGGTTTCTGCGGAATACAAACCTCCGAGAATTCCAGTGGATGGCGCCGTGAATTCAAATTCTCCGTGGAGAAGTTCCAGTTCGCCCGCCAGTTCGATCGCTTGCTGAGCGAGCAAGGCGGTTTCGCCCAGCGCGCCGGTGCCGCCCGTAATGTTGAGGCGGCCTTCGAAGATCTGGATATGGGAGGCTGGATCGATTTCCTGCCAGCGCTGCGTGTCAATCGAGGGCCCGGTAAAGTCATCCGCGAGAAGGAGTGAAGATTCGGCGCCGTATACGGGCGCCGCGAGATCGAAGCGCGAAGTAAGTCCGTCGCCTACGAAATATTCCGTGATGAGGGAGCGCGACTCTGCGCCGCCGAAAATCGTGACGTCATTCTGAACCGGATTACCGAGCGAAGACACCTCTAACGATTCCGGACGGAACCGGCGGTCGCGCTCGTCGATCGCCACACCGGCCGATTGCGCGCTGACTGCTCCGAAGAAGATTTTTCCGTCCAGCACGCGATACACAAACCCGGAGCGCTCTGCCAACTCTCGCGCCACATCGCTCCAGCTCGCGTCGGGCCGCGGTGCGTAATAAGGAATGAGTGTCCCGTCGAAAATCCCTGCCGTGTCGAAGCGGCCGGGCTGAAGCTGCTGCGACAGCAGCCGAAGAATTTGTCCGGCAGTCTGATTCAGAAAGGGCGCGATGATCCCGAGGCGCTTGATATTGAGCAGATATTCCTCGCTCGTGGCCTGGTAGCGGTAGCCATAGATCGGCCCGCCGCTCCTCGCACCAAGAAATTCGATGGTCGGCTCGTTGGTGATGTACCCGGTAAACAGCGGGCCGGGGACGCGCGGGCCACCGGGGGGCAGAGCATCAGCCAGGCCGGTGACCCGCACGTAGGCGGAACGCCGCGGGGGGACGAACTGCGAGTCGGCGGGCACCAGGGAAAAATCGAACAGCATGGGGAGATTCATCCGGTCGCGCAGGATCGCTGGGGACTGTTCCGGCGAGACGACGTAGCGCGTGTAATTTACACGGCCGCGGTTATCGCCGTTATCGATTTCGAGAACAATGGCCATCAGGACGCCATGCCAAATCGTGCGCGTTCGCGGAGCAACCCGCGAAGCATGCCTTCAATCACCTGTTCACCGGCGGTACGAGCTTGGTCCGGCGTTGCATTTTCGCCGACAAAAATTTGTACGCCGCCAAGATTGAGTACTTGGCGCAGCGCCGGAGTCAGGCTGAAGAGTCCCCCAGCGCCGGGAACGACGCCGGCCACAATGTCTTTAAGGGCTGCCAGCTTTGCCGCTTCGCGGTCGAATTCAAGGGCCTTCAAATCCAGCAGCCGCATTTCGAGCGCCACGCGGTCTCGCGTGAGGGTGAAGACCCGGGACTCAGCATCTACCTTGAGTTGCTGCACGCGGATGCTCTGATCGAGGTCGGCGAGACGCTCGTCGCGACGCCGGCGCAAAGCTTCGAGCTCGACCGACTTGTCCTGCGCGATGGTGCGTTGGCGCTCCAGTACGCCGCGGGAAAGGATGCTGCGTTCCTCCTCCGCGGAGGAGGCCAGGAGTTCTTCTCGCTCGCGCAGCAGATTATTCAGCCGGAGCGCGTCTTCGATTGCCTGTTCCTCGCCTCCGGCGAGTTCCTCCGCGGAGCGCGCACGAAGTTGCTCGAGCGTGAGGGAGAGAAATTCGTTAGCCTTGGCCAGGTCGCCGCCGGCATCCACGTAGTTGCGGAATTCGCGGACGGCTTCGCGCACTTCAGCCGCGACTTCACGGAAAGCCTCGCCGGTGCGCAGCAAATCCAACTGTTCGTCAAATTGCTCAAAGACCGCTTGCTGCTGGGAACGGAGCGAGGCGAGCGCTTCGTCAAATTGCGGCAGGAGTTTGTCGAGCTCTTTGCGGCCGCCTTTTTTGCCGGACAGCCGCTGGATCGCGGAAGCGCGTTCGGATTCCAACCGGCGGATGGTTTCGCCGAGCTTGGTGGAGCCGGCATTGAATGCGGCGATGATTTCCTGAAAATCGCGAGCGATGTTCTTCGCGGCATTCTTGGCGCCGCGCGTAAAAAGGCCGGTGATGAAATTGACGATGTTGCCCAACAGACCCCGACCGCCGCCGCGGCCGGTAAATACGTTCACGAGGTCCAGGGCGAGGCGGGAGGTTTCGTTACGCACATCACGGTAGCCCGCGCGCAGAGCGGAGGTATCCACTCCAAGGCGGACAAGAACGTCAGCGACAGTGTCGGCCATGTTTTGTCGAAACGCGGTCAGTTATGCGCCGATTTGAGTGAGGTGCCTGGCGAGCTGCTCACCGCTCATACGGCGCAAGTCTGCATCCTGCTGGGTCGTCTCGTCGCGTTGGAGGGCACGCGATGAAAAATCCCGGAGATGCCACGCGATCAGAGCCAATTGTCCGAAGGTGAATCGCCGGGCGATGTTCCCTGGCGGTTCGCGGAAGAACTCGACCCAGCCGACGGCGCCAGCGAGCCGCGGATAGGCGCCTCGTTCGGGCTCGTCGCCCCCAAGGCGGGGAAGAGTCGCGATAAAAAATCGCGCGCGCCATTCAACATCAGTTGCGCTTTCAAAATACGGAGTTGGCGCGCCGTGGAGGCATGCTGCTGAACGAAATCGCGTGTCAATCTCTCGGCACCCGCGGGATCGAGAACCAGCGCGCAGGCATCGGAGATCAACTCCAGTGCCGACTGTGCTTGCGTGAAAATATTTGCAAAAGTCCCGGCTGCGCGATCCGCCGGTTCGGCCATTCGTTCATCCAAGGAGAGAATTTCTGTGACCAGCGCGGGCAGCTTTTGTTCCACCAGGCGCAAAAACTTCTTTTCGTAGAGCGCCGGCAGCTCCCGCAGGATGAAGTTTCGTCCGCCGAGCTCGACTTTGATTTCTGAAAGCTCGGGATAGAGCAAGCGTTCGATCTGCTCGTCGCTCGGCGGAGGAAAACTGCGCTTAAATTCCTCAATGGTCTTCTGGGATTGCTCCCGAAGCCGGGCAATTTCCGCCTCGATCCGAGCTGCGAAGCGCGGATCCATCTCGCGCTCGGCCTCACCGTTTGTTCTGGCGGAGGATGCCATCTCAGTAGGCGAGCGACCCCGGCGCCGGGAAGAAGCCGCGGTAGCAGACTACGGTTTCGCCGTCCACTGGATCCTCGTAGGCCAGCGCGTTGAATTCTGCGCGCAGTGCGGTGCCTTTCACATCCGCGCTTCCAGCGTTCTCGACGTCGTAGTTGCCTTCTTCGCGGTCGCTGGCGATTGAGAGTTGCGGATAGAAGTAATAAAGCTGCGCGCCATCGAACGTGTCCACGACGAAGAGCGCGGACCACGCGGGAATGAACGAACTGCCTTCGCGGCTGGCAAAGCCTGTGACCGCTTGCGCCTTGGCGCTCGCGGCTGGCGCGCCTCCGAGCAATGGCTGCTCGAGTGTCAGCGTATCCGCGTTGATAGTCTTGATGACGCCGACGTTGAACGTCACGCGGCGTACGAAATCCACGTCAGAGACACTGCCGGCCGGTACGAACGACGCCTGCACACCCGTGCCGACGTAACCGGATTGGCCGATGTAATCCACATCCACGGCGATGAATTCGCCGGCCTGGAATTGTGCGCCGCCGCCCGCGGTCAGCACGATGCTCGAAGCTGTGGAGGCGCTGCCGAGCGCTACCGCCGCGGCCGGCGTGCCGCCGAGCGGTTGCTGTGCGCCGCCCGCCGCAGCTTTCAGGATGTTGAAATGCGTGGTGCCGGTGGCGAGCGCCATCTGCAGCTTGCCCCACTCACGAAATTCGAATTCGACGCTGCTGCCGATCTCGCCGCGGTACTGCGCGCGCACCGCGCCGCGATACCCCGAGCGGATTTGCCCGATACGTCCGGCGGGCGAGCGCTTCAACTGGTCAATCCATCCGAGGTCGAACCATCCCGCGGGCGGCGCGTTCGTATCGAAACGCCCCTGGCGAGCCGGATCGTACAGCGTGGGCGTCGGGGTCGCGCCCTGCGCGAATGGCGCGAAATAGCCGCGGAAGCCCGAGCCAATCATCAGCATCGGCTTGCGAAACGGTTGCACAAGCGATTTGGAAATAGGCATCGAAA
>DASYRO010000370.1:0-2265 GCA_036004385.1 Candidatus Acidiferrales bacterium | reverse complement strand
GCGAGCACTGTAGCCCGCCTCTTCAGAGGCGGGGCTTTGATTACGAGGTGAAGATTTACAATCCCCGCGTCTAAAGACGCGGGCTACAGTGCGATTTAGATTTGACGGTTTTGGAGGCACCCGTGGCCACGGCAACCAAATTCATCGGCAAGCCGCTCAAGCGCAAGGAAGACCCGCGCCTCATTCTAGGCATTGCGCACTATGTGGACGATCTCGTGCTCGCCGGGATGTTGCACGCCGTATTTGTGCGCAGCCCCCATGCGCACGCCAAAATAAAATCCATTGATACGTCCAAGGCGCAATCCTCGCCGGGCGTGATCGCCGTCTTCACCGCGGAAGATTTTCGCGGCCAGATCGGCATCGTGCCCTGCGCCGCGCAGCTTCCCGACTTGAAGGGCGCGCCGCGACCTGTGCTGGCCACCGGCCGCGTGCGCTTCGTCGGGGAAGCGGTGGCCGTCGTCGTTGCCTCCGACCCCTACGCGCTGCGCGATGCAATTGATCTTGTTGACGTGGACTACGAGCCGCTCACGCCGGTGGTCGATCCCGAAAAGGCCATTGCCAAGGGCGCGCCTGTGCTTTTCGAACCCAACGCCGACAATGTTTCTTTCCGCTGGGAACTCGAGGGCGGCGACCTGAAAAAAGCCTTCCAGCAGGCCGACAAAGTAATCCGCCAGCGCATCGTCAACCAGCGCCTGGTGCCCGTGGCCATGGAGCCGCGCGGCGTGCTCGCGGAATACAAGCCCGGCGAAAAGACGCTGACCGTGTGGTCGTCCACGCAGATTCCGCACCTGCTAAAGACACAGCTCGCCGCGATGCTAGCCACGCCGGAGCATTCCGTGCGCGTGATTACGCCGGAAGTCGGCGGAGGCTTCGGTAGCAAGCTCAACGTCTATCCCGAGGAAGCCGTCGTCGCGCACCTGGCGATGCGCCTCGGGCATCCGGTGAAGTGGATGGAATCGCGCCGCGAAAATTTTCTATGCACGATTCATGGGCGCGACCAGATCGCCGACGTCGAAGCCGCGGTGAGCAAAGATGGCACGTTGCTCGGCGCGAAGTGGCGCATCCTCGCCGACCTCGGCGCGTACTACCAATTGCTCACGCCGCTGATTCCGACGCTGACCGGCCTGATGCTCGCGGGCAGCTACAAAGTCCCCGCCGTGCGCATCGAAATCACGGGTGTACTGACCAACAAAATGGCCACGGACGCGTATCGCGGCGCGGGCCGCCCCGAGGCCACTTACTACATCGAACGCCTGATGGACCTCATTGCCGCGGAATTAAAAATGGATCCTGCGGACGTGCGCCGCAAAAATTTTCCGCAGCCCAAGGATTTTCCGTACGCCACGCCCACCGGCGTCACCTACGACAGCGCGAATTATCAAAAGAGCCTGGACCTTGCGCTGCAGAAATCCGGCTACGCGAAATTGCGCAAGGAGCAGGCCAAGCTCCGCAAGCAGGGCCGCTACATGGGCATCGGCCTTTCCACCTACGTTGAAATCTGCGCCATGGGCCCATCGAGCGCGATGCCCGCAGGCGGATGGGAGAGCGCCACGGTGCGCGTCGAGCCAACCGGAAACGTCACCATCCTGACTGGCGCGTCGCCGCACGGGCAGGGGCAGGAAACAAGTTTCGCGCAGATGGGCGCGGACGTGCTCGGCCTTACGCCGGACGAAGTCAACGTCGTCCACGGCGATACCGGCGCGGTGCCTTACGGAATCGGCACGTTCGGCAGCCGCGGCACCGCGGTCGGCGGCACGGCGGCGTACAAGTCGCTGGTGAAGCTGCGCGACAAACTAGCCAGTATCGCCGGCCATTTGATGAGCGAAGACCCCAAGAATCTTGTTTTCGGTGGCGGGAAAATTTCTTCGAAGAACGGCGGCGGCAAATCCATTGGCCTCATCGAAGCCATCGGAGCAGCTTACGTCGCCAAGACGCTGCCCGTCGGCATGGAGCCGGGCCTCGAGGCCACCACATTCTTCGAGCCAACGAATTTTACGTTTCCCTTCGGCGCGCATGTTTGCGTCGTCGAAGTGGACGCCGATACCGGCGACGTCCGCCTGCAAAAATATGTCGCCGTGGACGACTGCGGCAACGTGCTCAATCCGCTGCTGGTCGAAGGCCAGGTGCACGGCGGCATCGTGCAGGCTGTTGGCCAGGCCATGTTTGAGGAAGCGGTGTACGACGAGCACGGCCAGCTCATCACCGGCGAATTGATGGATTACGCCATTCCGCGCGCCGAGTCCATGCCGTGGATGGAGACGCACC
>DASYRO010000369.1:0-9607 GCA_036004385.1 Candidatus Acidiferrales bacterium | reverse complement strand
GCGGGCAGCGACAAGTTCGTGCCCTTCGATCTTTCCTTCCGCTGGCCGCGAACGCTGACCCTGACGGCTAACGGCAAAAAGTTGGACGAGCATGAAGACGGCGAGTCGCGCACAGGCAAATGGTCATCGGACGGAGTACTTCCCTCCGCCCAGTTCAGCCTCGGTGGCATCGGCTGGGGCGACGTGGCCGCTCGCGGATATTATCGCGATCAATGGATTCAGGAAGCCCTGTCGGCATACCGCACGTTGATATCCGAAGATTCCGCGCAACCCGCACGGCTGGCCGCGCAATTGGAAAGCTACCGCCGCAAGTTGACCTCCGCGTGGGGTGAAAACGAGACGCTCGATTCCGTCGGCCCGCTGGCGCTGGGTTACCGGCTGCACTCATCGAAATCGCCGCGCGGCTTCGCACAACTCACCATTCCGAAAGCGTCCTGGGTGATGCACATGCTGCGCATGATGTTGCGCGAACCGGCCAAAAATTCCGACGAGCGGTTCGAAAGACTTTTGCAAGCGCTGGCGAAGAATTATCGCGAACGCGCGGTGACCACCGCGGATTTCCAGCGCGAGGTCGAAGCCGTGATGACGCCGGAAATGGATCTTGAAGGCACACGCAAAACTCCGGGACGGCCGGGGGCGATGGACTGGTTCTTCGACGAGTGGGTACGCGGCACGGGCATCCCTAAATATTCCGTCGAATTCGATGTGAAGCCGGCCGGGGAAAGATTCCTCGTGCGCGGAAAGCTGAAGCAGGGCGGCGTGCCACCGTCGTTCATTGTGCCAGTGCCGCTTTACGCGCCGCGCGCGACCGGAGGAGCACCGGTGCTTCTGGGCACGGTGATCACCAGCGGCGCGGAAACGCCGTTCCAATTCACGGTGCGCGTGGCGCCGAGAAAATTGCTGATTGACCCAAATCAGACCCTGCTGTGTGAGTGAGTAACTTCCGGGGGATGTAGCGCCGGGTCACGGTTTAGGAGTTCCGAAATCGTGACTCGGCACGGCAGAAGTTGCCGGGTCTTCGACCCGGCGCTACAGAACAGAGCTTGCAAAGCGGCGCAGCAAGCCCCCCCTTCAAATGCCACGATTGTGATACGATTTACGGTTTGTAATCAGCCTGAGGAGCGCAAGAGTGGCGCAGCACATCACCCGGAAGGAACTGAAGCAGGACCGGATTGCCGAGACGTTCGTGCACGGCGTCGAAGCCGTGGAATCCCACCTGAAGCAGGCGTGGATTATTGGCGGCGCGGTGGTAATCCTGGCGCTGGCCTATTTCGGCTGGCAGTTCTACAGCGAGCGGCAGACGGTGAAAGCCACGGCCGCGCTCGAAGAAGCGATGAAGACGTTTAACGCGCGTATCCGCGCCGCGGGCGAACCGGAGGAGCCCGGCGAAATTACCTACGTCGAAGACAAGTTCAAGTATATGGATGCGGCCAAGAAATTCGCCGAGGTCGCCGGAAAATATTCGCTGACGCGCCCCGGCCAGGTGGCGCGGTATTACGCCGGGCTGAGCTACGAGGAAGCCGGCAATTACGCCGAAGCCAAAAAATGGCTGGCCCAGGTGGAAGGCAGCCGCGACGCGGAAATGGCCGCGCTGGCGCGTTTCCAACTCGCCAGAGTGAACGCGCAAACCGGCAACGAAGCGGAAGCGGTGAAGCTCTACCAGGAGCTCATCGCCAAACCGACCAATATGGTGGCCAAGCCGGTCTCCATGATGGCGTTGGCGGATTTCTACGCCAAGAAAAACCCCGCCGAAGCGGTGAAGCTCTACAACCAGATTCGCGCGGAATTTCCGGACTCGGCGGCGTCCGATCAGGCCGAAGACCGCCTGGCTGAGCTGAAGTCCAAGACATAGCTCGATTTTATTGATAGGGACGCGCGATGCCACTGGCCAACTATGCCATGCACGAAGAGGCGTCGCGCGGACGGCGTCACGCGGAACCGACACACGCCTACCGCAGCGCTTACGCGCGCGACCGCGACCGCGTAATCCACTCGCGCTCGTTCCGCCGCCTGGAAGCGAAGACGCAAGTTTTCACCACGCGCTATTCCGACCACTTCCGCAACCGGCTGACGCATACGCTGGAGGTCGCACAGATTGCGCGCACCGTGGCGGGTGCTCTGGGGCTGAACGCGGAGCTGGTGGAAGCGCTGGCACTGGTGCACGACATTGGCCATCCGCCGTTCGGCCATGCCGGGGAGAACCGCCTCGATGAATTGATGCGCGAGCATGGCGGCCGCTTCGACCACAACCTGCACGCCTTGCGCACAGTAGAGCGGTTCGAGCAACGCTATCTGGATTTTCCTGGACTGAATCTCACGTTCGAAGTGCGCGAAGGCATCATCAAACATTCGCGCGATTATCCGGAAGCGGAGTTTCCTGAGCTGGCAGAGTATCTGCTGGAAAAACGGCCGCCGCTCGAAGCGCAATTGATTGATCTGGTGGACGAGATCGCCTACAACACGGCGGACCTCGACGACGGCTTCGAGGCTCGGCTGCTGGACTTGCCGGAAATCCTCGATGGCGTGCCGCTCTTCGCGGAAATGTATGTGCCGGTGGAGCGCAGCCATCCCGACGCGCGCACCAAACTCAAGTTTAATGAAGCCAACAAGCGCGCGCTCGACCGGCTGGTGACCGACCTGATCGAGCACACGCGAACGCAGCTTGCCGCCAGCGGCGCACGTTCGGTCGAAGACGTGCGCAATTATTCGCGGCGGCTGGCCAGCTTTTCTCCCGTAGGCACCCGGCACAACCTGGCGTGGAAGAAGTTCCTCTCTGCAAAGCTGTACGGTTCGCCGGCACTCACCGAGGAGCGCGAGGCCTGCGTGGAAGCGCTCAGTGAGCTCTTCCGCTACTATCTCGAGCAGCCTGAGAAAATGCCCAAGTTCTATGCGGAGCAGGCGCGCGATTCCGCCGCCGCGCCCCAGGTGGTCTGCGATTACATCGCCGGGATGACGGACCACTTCCTGCTACGCCAGCATCGCGAATTGCTCGGCGGCATGTCAGGCGCGGCCAGTTGAAGGTCGCCCGAGCCAGCTTCTACACCGCTTCCGATTGCGACGTGAAGTGAAACTCTTTGACCTTTAGCGCGGGCAGTAAGTTCGAGCTGCCGCCTTGGCCTTCCGACGGACCGACTCGTTCCGCCTTGCCAATGGCCTCCACGTTGTCCGGCGCGAGCAGTTGCAACAGGCTCTGGTTCAGGCGGAAATTGCGCACGGGGTATTGAATCTTTCCGTCCTCGATGTACCAGACGCCGTCGCGCGTCAGTCCGGTAAGCAGCGCCGTGCGCGGGTCCACTGACCGGATGTACCAGAAGCGTCCCACCAGCAGCCCTTTCTTTGTGTCCTTGATCATTGCTTCAACGCTTACCGGCGCAACGCTCGATTCAAGGATGCCGTTTACCGGTCCGGGGGTCGGCTCTTTGCTTTTCTCTTTGGCCCAGAAACGCGAATAAATCAAGTTTTCGAGCACACCGTTACGCACCAGATAAACCTTCTGGGCCGGGATACCGCCCTGGGCCGCCATGGAACCGGGCAACTCGGCATTCCACGGGTCGCTGTAAATGTTTACGCGCTCGTCGAAAATCTTCTCTCCGAGTTTGGTCTTCCCGCCCGGCGCGGAAAACGAGCTGCGCCCTTCGTCGGCGCTGCGGGCGTCAAACGCAAACTGGAAGAAGCCGAGCAGGTCGGCCACAGCCTGCGGCTCGAGGATCACCGTGTACACGCCCGCATCAATCGTGCGCGGCCCGCGAGAGCGCAGCGCCTTCCCGACCGACTCCCGCGAGATGCGCGCGGTATCCAGCTTGCTCACATCAAAATGGTTGCGCAGGAAGTAGCCGGAGCCAGTGCCGTCCGGCGTGCGCGCTGTGCAGGAAAGACTCACAAGGCTGCGCCGCTCGTATCGGAAATTGCCGTTTTTTGTGGCCGCCGCGCCCGCGCTTCCGCGAGCTTGGTGGAAGCCCGCGCCGGACACTTGATCTTTCTCACAGGCGGCGATGGCGCCGGCAATGGACGCCGCCCGAGCCGCGTCGGAAATATTCGCCGTCGCCTCCACGTAGTCCTGGGTGGGCTTGTATTGTTGCGCGCCAACCGTAGGCAGATACTCGCGATCCACTGGCGATATGCGCGCAAACTGTTCCGCCTGTTCGACAGCCGCGCGAAGGGACGCGTCGTCGGTTTCGTTCGTGGAGGCGGCTCCTTTCTTTTTGTCGATCCATACGGTTACCCCGATCTCTACATCCTCGCTGCGCCCGCAGGTCGTGAAGTTGTTTGCCGCAAAGCGACCGTGCGAATAGACGGTGCTATCCACACGCACCTCAGCATCTTCGGCCTTTACCGAGCCTAGAAGCTTGTCGCAGAGAGCCTTCGCTTGTTTTTCTGTCAGAAGCATAGCAATCTCCTCGCCAGAAACGCCGGCGCTAACGCCGGGCCGTGTTCAGCACATTGATCTGCCGGAAGCGCGCCACCGGGCAGCCATGGCTCACGGCGTTGGATTGGCCCGGCTCACCCTTTCCATCAGAAAACGTGCCGCCCAATTCGTAGCTGGCGGCGCCCCCGGTGCCGTCGCACGCTCCCCAGAAGTCCGGTGTGCGTGATTGATAGGCGACATCTCGAAGCATCGCGCCCTTCTTTCCATCCTTGATCTCCCAGAATGATTGCCCGCCGAATTGGAAGTTGTACCGCTGCTGGTCAATGGAATAGCTGCCGTCGCCGAAGATTAGGATTCCGTTCTTCACGTCGGCCATCAAGTCTTCGAGCGTCACGGCATCCTTCCCCGGCTCCAACGAAACGTTTGGCATCCGTGGAAACGGCACCGAGTCCCAGCTGTCCGCATGCGTGCAGCCGTATGAAACTTTTCGTCCAGTCAGGCCAGCCAATTCGCGCGTAGTTTGCCAATCCACGAAGACGCCTTCCTTGATTAAGTACCACTTCTGCCCCGGCACGCCGTCGTCGTCATAGCCTACCGTCGCCAAGCCCGCCGGCTGCGTACGATCGGCGATGAAGTTGACATGCCTCGACCCGAATTTGAATTTGCCTAATTTGTCCGGCGTCAGGAAACTTGTGCCTGCGTAATCCGCTTCCCAACCGAGTGAGCGGTCCAACTCCGTGGAATGGCCCACGCTTTCGTGAATTGTCAGCCAAAGATGCGTCGGGTGCAGGACCAAGTCGTACTTACCCGGCTGGACTGCTTTCGCCTTCAGTTTTTCCACTGCTTCGTTCGCCGCGCGCTCCGCCTCGCCCTTCCAGTCGTATTTCTCCATGTACTCGAAGCCCATGCCCTGAGGTCCTGGCAGTGCGTTGCGCGTCTGAAAATCGCCAGCCGCGCGGTTGACGGCGGTAATTGAAATCCCTGGGTCGCAGCGAATGATGTATTGCTCGATGCGCGAGCCGTCGCTCGACGCGAAATATTTTTGCTCATTGGCAAAGAACAGGTATGAATTGACGAAGTCCACGCCCTTCACCGCCAGGGCGGTTTCGTTCAACTTCAAGAGCAGCTGAATCTTTGCGTCCAATGGCTGATCGAACGGATCTTTTTCAAACGCGTTTTTCCAGTTCGCTGTTGCCTTTTCGACCGGAGACAACACGACAGGCTTTTTCTGGTGGACCGCGTTCGCCTTGGCCTGGTCCACGGCCTGCCGCGCTACACGGCGAGCTTCCTCTGGCGTCATCACGCGACTAGCGGCAAAACCCCAAGTGCCGGAAGCCAGCACGCGAACACCGAAGCCGAAGCTCTGGTTCCGCGACACTTGCTGTACCTGGCGTTCACGGGTGAAGATGGACTCGAACCGGTAGCGGTTCACGCGCACGTCGGCATAGGTCGCTCCTGCCTGTTTGGCGGCGGCCAGCGCTGCGTCTGCGAGTTTGCCCTTATCTACCGCTGCGGCATCGGCCGCCTCGGCCGCGAGCCACCACGAAGGCAACGCCGCCGCGCTGACTGCTGCCCCGGTGAGCAGCCCCGAAGTCTTCAGGAAATCCCGCCGCGTCGCTCCCATAGGCACCTCTCCACTGATAAGTGAAGCTGAATTCTACCCCAGCGTTACGCAACCAGCTATGCGCATGTTTCGACTCCCGGATTTTTTGCCGCGCGCTTTTTTCACATCCGCTTTCCGGGAAGCCATGCGCTTTTCGACTCACCAGGCGCAAAATCTGCCTGCTTTCTTGACTTTGAGTGACCCGCCCGTATAATCATTCTTCGCGGAAAATGCGGCATTTTTGCGGTACGCGCGCAGTTTTCGCGAGCTTGAGCGCGATTTTTCGCCTGGGTTCTTGGGAATGTTTCTCGACGTAAAAGAGCTGGCTATCCGGAAGGCGAGGATTCATAAGTCCTATCCCGCCGGGACGATTGATTTCCATTCCAGCGAGTTCCGCCAGTTGGAGCCGCTGGAAGTTCGCGCCGTCGCCGAGTTGGTGGAGGGGCAAATCCGCATTTCCGGGCATCTGCAGACGCGCCTCGAACTGGTCTGCTCGCGATGCCTGGAACCGGTGACGGAGGAAATCAGCCGCGACTTCGATTTGTTCTACCGGCCCGCGAAGAGCGTCGCGCAGGAAGAGCAGATTCACTTGAAGACGGATGACACGGAAATCGGTTTCTTCCAGGGCGATGGCCTGTTTCTGGCCGACGTGCTGGCCGAACAGGTCAATCTGGCGATTCCCATGAAAGTGATTTGCCGCAGCGATTGCCGGGGCTTGTGCCCGCAGTGCGGCATGAACCTGAATAGCGAGGAGTGCCGCTGCGAAGTCCATTCGACTGACCCGCGTCTCGCACCGCTGGCGCGCTTCAAGCAGGACTGGTCCAAGAAGCAATAGCGACAGAAATCCCGAAACGCAGGCTGGCCGAAACGCCAGCGGCAAGGAGTTTGTATGCCCAATCCCAAGCGACGTCACTCCAAGAGGCGCAAGAATCAGCGCCGCGCGCACGACGCGCTTTCCACCCCTTCGCTTTCCGAATGCCCGCAGTGCCATCAAATGAAGAGGCCCCACCAGGCCTGTCCCGAATGCGGGTATTACAAAGGGCGCGAAGTGGTTGACACTTCGTCCTGAACGTCCTAAGGTCACGGGCTGCCCCGATGCCTCGGGGCGGGCGTCCGCCGCGTCGGACGCATTCTCCATCCGGAGCCTTGATGATTACCATTGCTCTTGATGCCATGGGCGGCGACGAGGCCCCGCGTGTGGAGGTCGAGGGGGCCATTCTGGCTGCCCGCGAGCTCGGCGTGCGCGTGCTGCTGGTCGGGCAGCAAGATGTTGTGAAACACGAACTCGCGCGGCGCGCGCACCGCGGCCTGTTGCTGGATGTGGCCCACGCCAGCGAAGTCATCTCCATGACTGAATCGCCGGTGATGGCCTTCCGCAAGAAGAAGGACAGCTCCGTGCACGTGGCCGCGCGGCTGGTGAAGAATGGCGAGGCCGACGGGCTGGTTAGCGCGGGCAATACCGGCGCGGTGATGGCTACGGCCCATTTCATTCTCGGCACCCTGCCGTCCGTGGACCGCCCGGCGCTGGCCGCGCCGTTCCCTACTTCCCGCGGCGGCGTTTCCGTCATGCTCGACGTCGGCGCAAACGTGGACTCGAAAGCCGTCCACCTTGAGCAATTTGCCATCATGGGGGAGATTTACCACCGAGTGCTCTTTGGCACGCGCCGCCCCAAGGTGGGACTGCTCTCCATCGGCGAAGAAGAAATGAAAGGCAATGAACTGACGCGCGAAGCGCACAACCGCATGAAGCAGATGCCACTGAATTTCGTGGGCAACGTGGAAGGAAGGCACGTCTTCGCCGGAGAGGCGGACGTGATTGTCTGCGACGGCTTCATCGGCAACGTGGCGCTGAAAATCAGCGAGGGTCTGGTGGAGCATATGGGCGCCACTTTGAAGGAAGCGCTGAACAGCACGCTGGCGTCGCAGGTCGGTTACGTGTTCGCCCGCAAAGCCTTCGCGAATTTCAAGAAAAAGCTGGACTACTCCGAGTACGGCGGCGCGCCACTGCTCGGTGTCCGCGGCGTGACCATCATCGGCCACGGCCGCTCCAACGCTAACGCCATCAAGAACGCCATCCGTGTGGCCGCAGAACTGGCGCGCGCCAAACTGAACGAAAAAATCGAACAAGAATTGAGCGAACTGGGAGTGGGCGCGAAGCGCTGAGCGCCGCGCGCCCGGCCATCTCGCCGCGGAGTGCTCCGCGCGGAGAACCGAGCAACCGAATGGGTAAACTGGCATTTCTTTTCCCCGGACAAGCGTCGCAATACTCCGGCATGGGCAAGGAGCTGGCGGGGAAGTTCGCCGTGTCTCGCGCCGTGTTTGAAGAAGCGGACCAGTCACTTGGCGTCGGCCTTTCGCGGATTTGTTTCGAGGGGTCGGAAGAAGAGCTCAAGCTGACGGAGAATACGCAGCCGGCGATTTTGACCGTGAGCGTGGCGGCGCTGCGGGCGCTGCAGGAAAAAGGCATCGCGCCGGACTACGTCGCCGGGCACAGCCTGGGCGAATACTCGGCCAACGTCGCCGCCGGCTCGCTGGAGTTCGCGGATGCCGTGCGCCTGGTGCGCAAGCGCGGCAAGTATATGCAGGAGGCGGTGCCCGCCGGCGAAGGCGCCATGGCCGCGATTCTTGGGCTTGCGCCGGCGCAGATTGAAGAAATCTGCAAAAAAGCAGCGGAAGGCGAAGCGGTATCGCCGGCCAATTTGAACTCGCCGGAGCAGACGGTTATCTCCGGGCGCGCGGGGGCCGTGAAACGCGCTGTCGAGTTGGCCTCACAGGCCGGCGCCAAGCGCGCGGTGATTCTGCCGGTCTCCGCGCCATTCCATAGCGAGCTGATGATCCCCGCGCAGCAGCGTCTCGAAGTGGATCTGCGGCAAACGACCTTTCGCGACCTGCGCTGCCCGCTGGTGAATAATGCCGATGCCGACCTCGTCGAAAAAGGCGAAGACGCGCGCGACTCTCTCATCCGACAGGTCTGCTTGCCTGTACGCTGGGAGGAATCGGTCCGCGTACTCATTGCGCAGGGCGTGACGACGTTTATCGAGGTCGGCCCGGGAAAAGTTCTCAGCGGATTGCTGCGGCAGATTGATCGCTCAGTGCATTGCCTGAACGTCGAGGACGAAAAAAGTCTGTCCGCTGCTCTGGAGAAACTCGCGCAAGCCCGCGCAGAAACAGAATGAGCAGCTCCATGTTGTCGGAGGGGCGACCGGCAGGTCGCCGAATGATTTAATGTTCAGCCTAAAAGACAAAGTCGCACTGGTGACCGGAGCGTCGCAGGGCATCGGACGCGCCACCGCGTTCGCGCTGGCTGAGGCTGGTGCGAAGGTCGCCGGAGCCGCGCGCAACGCGGAGAAACTGCAGGCAGTCGTCAGTGAGATTGCCGCCGTGGGCGGAGAAGCTTTTGCCGTGCCCGTGGACGTCGCCGACGCCGAGCAGGTCAAATCCGGTTTCAAGCAGGTCATCGAGAAATTCGGCAGGCTCGATATCCTGGTGAACAATGCGGCCATCACTCGCGATGGCTTGGCGATGCGCATGAAATTGGACGACTGGGACGCTGTGCTGCGCACGAATCTGACCGGCGCGCATCTGTGCATTCAGCAGGCGCTCGGCCCGATGATGCGGCAGCGCTGGGGACGCATCAT
>DASYRO010000368.1:0-11756 GCA_036004385.1 Candidatus Acidiferrales bacterium | reverse complement strand
TTGCGTTCGTAGTGTAGGCGACCGCCAGCTTTTCTTCCGGCAGGTAAGCCAGCCACGATCCGTAATTGTCGCCCCCGCCCGCGTGCCCGTAGAAGGTCTTGCCGGCGAACGTGAAGGGCTCCATTCCAAGTCCAAGGCCGTCGCCGTCCCTTACCGTTTTCATCTGATCGAGGTTCTCCTTTGACACTATCTTCCCGTCAAACAGCGCCTGGATGAATTTGGCCAGGTCGTTCGGTGTCGAAACAATCGCGCCCCCGCCGAAGAGGATGCTTGGATGGGTTTCGGAATGCTGTTTCCATTCGCCGCCGAGGTTAAAATAGGTAAGAGCTTCGTTTTTGTTCACATCGATGCTTCCGGTCGCGGTGTATGTGTCCTTGAGCCCGATCTTTGAGGTGATTCTTTCCTTGAGAGCTTCCTCGTAGGGTTTACCGGTTAACTTTTCAAGGATCAGACCCAAAAGGAAATAGCCAGAATTGCTGTAGGATTGCTTTGAGTCCGGTTCGAAATTAGGCGTGGCTTTGGCGATAAGGGCGAGCATTTCAGCCTTCGTTATTGAAGTCGTGTTCACGTTGCCTTGAGAATTCTGATCGCGCCTTACGTTTGGGATACCGCTGCGATGAGCGAGTATTTGCACGATAGTAATTTTCTTGGCGTTCGGGATCTGCGGGAAGAACTTGTCGAGGGTATCGGTCAGCTTCAATTTTCCTTCCTCGACGAGCTGTAAGATCATCGCGGCGGTGAACATTTTGGTGATCGAACCGATCCGGAATCTGTTCGCCGCCGTCAAAGGCCTCTTTTCGTTTCCGTTGATCTGGCTGTAGCCGATTGCGCGGGTGTAAAGAACGTTTCCGTCTTTGGCGATGGTCAGACTGCCCATCGCCTTATTCTTTTCGGCGAGCCGGTCGAAAAACTGGTCCAGCTTCGCATTGTCCCGTGGCGTTGTCTGCGCGTAAGCGGGCGTGCCGAGAAGCAATGCCGCGACCACGAGCGATAGAAAAAGCAAGCTGCTACTTTTATTTTTCATTTACTACTCTCCTCAAGATCTTCCTGAAAGGTCTTCGCGCTGCAGTTGTGTTGTTGCTAGTGCATCTTGCCTTCCCGTAATTCTTTCTCGGCGGCGTCGATGTAGGCGCGGTAGCCCTCGGGGTCGATGAACGGGTCCACCGGGTTCTTCGCCGTCTGGCTGGCGACAAACTTGCGGTACCTGCCCCACAACCTGGCATGCGAGGTCACCCAAATGTCCACGGGGAGGCTTCGCAGCACGCGGAAGCTGTGCTCGAAGTCGGCGCCCTGTTCCGCGTACCGCGCCCCGAGTATCGTCAACAGGCTGCAGGCGCTCACGACGTTTAGCACGCGGTCACCATCGCGGACTTGGAACGACCACGACGTGCAACCGCGCGTGTGGCCGCCGGTGACATGCGCGGTGAGCGCGATCGGCCCGACCCGGACGGTGTCGCCGTCCTCGAACCGATGATCGACGCGCGCGGCCGGATAGCCAAGGATCCCGATCCAGAAGAGCGGCCTCAACGGCAGGGCCAAGGCAGGGTCGTCGCCGCCGGAGGCGAGAACATCGGCGCTCGCTTCGCTGGCCCATAACTGGGCGCCCGATGCCTGCTGGAGCACGCTCAGCCCGCCGCCGTGGTCGACGTGCGGTTCGGAGTTCAGGAGCACTTTGACGTCCTTAATGTCGAAGCCGAGCTTCGCGATGCTGGCCATGATCATCGGCGCGGTGCTGGGGTAGCCGCCGTCGAGCACGACGTGGCCCTCGGGGCCGGTGTTGAGGAAGGCCGCGACGTCGTTCGCGCCGACGTAGTAGAAGTTCCCAGCGATGCGAAACGGTTCGGCCGGCTGCTGCCCACCGCGCTTTGTCGCGTTCAGCCACCTGCCGACGAGCACCAGGGCGAGGACGGAGACGAGTCCCAGCAGGACCAGCACGCGTCGCTTGGTGAGGTGGCGCAGCATCAGTTACCCGTCATGCTTGGCGCGGCCGCGGCTACGGAACGCCAATACGCAAGCCATGGCGCTGCCGGGCAAAACGAGTGCTGTCGCCACGACGGCGAGTCCTGCGACGGCCTCCGGTGGTGCGTACGTTGGATCCTGCGTGGCCCCGGGCACGTACGGCGGCATGCGGCTGAGGTTGAAGAGAAACCAGGCCGCAGACCACCCCAGGACGAAAGTCGCCAGCACAGTGTGGATCAGTGCGGGGCGGACACGCGTGGCGCTTCGATGAACGAGATCTGCCGCCCCACGACCAACTACCGCGGGAGGGATCCAGAAGCCGAGGAGCAGAACGAGGCTTGGAAGACGATCAGGCATGGCTACCTCCCTCGAGTGTTCGGCCTAACAGCGCCTTTCCTCGTACTGCCCGAAGCGCATCGAGGCAGCGGCGAATTGGCGCGAGCGCATGAAACGCCCTGTAGCCTTTACATAGTAAAGTACTCTGCGTCAATGTCAAGTGGAATATCTGGCGACTTCCGGCTGGTAGCTTCCCCGTAGAACAGGCTGCTGGCTGAGAGTTGAAGACTGGAAGCTGACCGCTTACGCTTTCATTAGACCGAGGTACTTATTGGAGTCGTGGGCAAATCCCGGAAAAACCGTGGCCAGTGCCGCATTGCCCATGTGCCGCGCGAGCAATTCACTCAGCACGGTGCGGAAGTCCGTCGTCAGCGCGAGGTCGCGGCCTTCGTAAAGCTGGCTGCTGCTCAGGCCGGGCCACCGGCCGTGCACTTTTCCGCCATTCAGATCGCCGCCGAGCAGGAACATACAATTCGCGTGGCCGTGGTCCGTACCGCGATTGCCGTTTTCGGCGGCGGTGCGGCCGAATTCGGACATGGTCACGAGCACGATGTCCTGCATGCGGTCGCCGAGGTCGCGGTGAAACGCGGCGAGTCCCTGCCCCAAATCGCGCAGCAAATTTGCAAGCTGCCCTTGCGCGCCGCCCTCGTTGACGTGATGGTCCCAGCCGCCGCTATCGAGGAACGCGATTTCCAGCCCGATATTCGCCTTGATGAGTTGCGCGACCTGCAGCAGGCTCTGCCCGAAGCGGCCCGGCGGATACTGCGCGCCGTTTTCGGGCTGGTAACGTTGCGGATTCGCTTTGCGCAGCATGTCAATCGCTTCAAAAGTTTCTGTGCCGGTGCCGCGCAGTGCCTGGTCCACCGTTTGCGCGTAGACGGCTTCGAAGCCGCCTTCGACCACCGGCGACGCGGCCATCATCTGAAACTGGCGCACGTCGGGCAGCGCGACCGCCGGCGCTGTGCCCTTCAGCGCGCGCGGAAGGTTGGTACCCATGGCCACGGCGCGGAACGGCGTGGCCGATTCGACTTTTTCGATTTGCAACGCGCGGTTCAGCCAGCCGTCTTCCGTCGCCTTGCGGCCGGGCGTGCCCGATTCCATATAGTCCTGCGCATCGAAGTGCGAGCGGGTCGTATCCGGCGAACCGGCGGCGTGTACGATGGCAAGCTGACGCTGCTTGAAGAGCGGTTCGAGGGGCGCCAGGCTCGGATGCAGTGCGAAGAATCCGTCGAGGTCAATCGCGGTTTGCTCGCCTCCACGACGCGGCTGCGGAACTGCAATCGTCGGGCGCAAGCTGTAGTAGTTCGGCTCGCCGTAGGGGATGACGGCGTTCAAACCGTCCATGGCACCGCGTTGAAACAGCACCACGAGTATTTTGCGATTCGCGCCGGCCGGCAACGGCGAGGCCATCACCGCGCGCGCCAGGAACGCCGGCATTGCAGAAAGTCCGACCATGGCCACGCTTGAAGATTTCAGAAAATAGCGGCGAGTGATGTTCATTCGTACCTCCCGGCCGCAAGCTCAGGCTGGAACCCTGTGCTACTAGCGGCGCTGAAATTCCGGCGAGCCGAGGACCAGTCCGGCGATGACGCCCGCGTCCACCGATTTCATCGGATCATCCAGCGTGGCTTGCAAGACTTGCGGATCGGTCAGCTGCTTTTCCAGCGTGGCGCGCGTTTGCGCGGAGACTTGTCCCGCGAGAAACACCTGAATCGCGCGGTCCAGCGCCCTCTTAGCGTCGGCGGAATTCTCCGCACCGAGCAGCGCGGCGAGTTCGACGCGCGCGCCGCGCATGTGATTGGAACTCAGCTCCATCGCGTAATTCAGCCGGTTGAGCAGCGCGCCGGTGTTGACCCATGCTTCCGCCTTGTCCGAATAGCCGGTGGGCGGCTGGCACAGATAGAGCGGCTCGCCGATGCGTGCCGTCCACAGCGCCATGGCGGTGGGCGCGCTGACGTCGGCGCCAACTGCGCGCGCGGCGCTGGCCACCAACTCGAGCGGCTTCTTGATTTTTGCGCGGTACGCGTCGCGCGACCAGAACTCGGGCGAATAAATCATCGCTTCGAGCACCGCGGGGATGCTGCCGTGCGTCTCCAGAAATTCCTTGGACATGCGCTCTACCAGCGCCGGCGGGGGCGTGTCGCTTACAAAGCGCCGCGCCAGTTTCGTGGAAATAAATTTCGCGGTGTTGGGATGTGCAGTGAGCATCACCAAGACCTGCTCTCCGGCTTTCATTCCACCAGCATCAATGCGATGGCCGAGCACGGTAAACGGTCCGCCGGCATGAATGCGGCCTTCGAAGTTGAACTCGGGGTCGCGGCGCGGTGCGCGCAACGTCCAGCCGGTGAACGCGCGCGCCACTTCAATGACGTCCTGCTGGGTGTAGCCGCCGTCCACGCCGAGCGTGTGCAGTTCCATCAGCTCGCGCGCGTAATTTTCGTTCAACCCGCGGCGCTGGCGCTGCTGTGGCTGGCTGAGCGGCCCGAGCCCGGCGGGATTATTAGGATCCTGGCGGCGCCCCGGATTATTGGGGTCCGGCATGGTAGCCACGCCGCCGCGTTGGCCGAGCCGGCCGCGGCGATAGAGTTCGGTGGCCATGCGCGGGTCCATGCCGCCGAAGCGCGCCATGAACTGCTGGCGTCGCTGCATGATTTCGGTCTCGAGCTTCGCGAACGCCACCGGGTCCGCGCTCTGCCAGTTGTCGAGATAGAAGAGCATCGCCGGGCTCTTCGCCGTGGCGCTCAGCAGGTCGCCAAATTTCCCCATGGCGTGTTTGCGGATGATGTCGCGCTCGTATGCCGGCAACATGAAGTTGACGGGTCCCTTCTGCGCATACACGTTGAAGTGATTGAACCAGAAATCGGTCATCACTTCCTGCAACTGGCGCTCGCTGTAAACCGCGCGCAGAAGTTTTGCCGCGCTCAGCTCGCCGACTACGCGACGCGGCGTTTTGTCGTTCATCAATTCCATGCGCAGGGCCTGCGCGTTGGGATTTTCTCCGCCGCCCTGGCGAGCCTGCCGCGCTTCGGCGGCCAACTGCGGGTTCTGCTGGATCGCGCGGCGGACTTCCGCCTGACGCTGCTCTTGTAATTGCTTGCGATACTCTTCCGGCGTCATCCCCATACGCCGCGCTTCCTGCGCGGGATTCGGAAATTCGTCCATGAGTTGCGACGTGGCCATGGCCAGCGTGGTGTACGGCTGGAGACGCCGCGCCACCGAAGAGTCGTCAATCGAATCAGGATGGAGTTGCTGCTGAATCCATTTCTCCAACCCCATCGTGTGGATGCGTTCCATATCGCCAGGACGGGACCCGTACGCCAGGCGGTTCAGCGCATGGAGCACGGCTTCTTCTTCGGTGAGATCAGTGATGGGCAGACGGCCCTTGAAGGCTTTGGAAACTTTGGTGAGCGCTTCGACATTGGCGGTTTGTTGCCCGGATTTGCCTTTTTGTTCCGCGGCGAAGAACGGCGCCGCGAACGCGAGCGAGGCTACCAGCACGGCCGCGAAAAAACCAACCGCAGCCGGATTTCCCCGGCCGACCAAATGACGACTCGCGCCAATATTGCTCGCCATGGCTGACAGCTCCTATTGTTAAGTGCGCCCGCTTCTGCCCAGCGCGATTACTTTTGCTTTCGAATTATTCTAACCCCGCGGAAGGCTAAAAGTTGCGCCTGCGTCGCGCCGTGTACCTCCGCGCACATGCAGCGGCCGATTGACCCTCCACGCGATGCCGTATAAAGTAAGGCCGCCCGCCGTGCCTGTCCCGATTCCGCAGACGCGGGATGCGGTGCCGTACCGAGGAGATCGACCTTGAATCGCAAATACCGCATTCTTACTTTGTTTGTTCTGCTCGCCGTCTCTGCCGGACTGAGGGCGGCTCAACAGCAAACCGCCATTTCACCGGAAAGCCTCAAGGCTCACATCGAGTATCTCGCCAGCCAGAAAATGAAGGGACGCGGCACCGGATCGCCGGAGCTCAACGAGGCTGCGAAGTACATCGCCAATCAATTCAAGCGCGACGGCCTGGAAACGCTGGAAGGCACATCCTACTTTCAGAAATTCCGCGTAACGGTGGGAGCGGACCTCGGCAGCCAAAACAGCGCGGTTGTAATACACGGCACCGAAAAATTTCCGGGCCAAGTAGGCAAGGACTGGCAGCCGTTGAACTTTTCCGATACAGGTGAGGCTAGCATGGCGCTGGCATTCGCCGGGTTCGGCATCACCGCGCCGGAATATGAATACGACGACTACTTGCACATGGACGTCAGCGGCAAGGCTGTAATCGTACTTCGCCAGGAACCGCAAAAGGACGACGAGAAAAGCAAGTTTGAAGGAAAGACCTCCACGCAATATTCGCAGATCGTGAATAAGGCCATCAACGCGCGCAACCACGGGGCGAAAGCGATGGTGCTGGTGAACGACCTGCCCGGCCCGGGCGAAAAGGATTTTCTCCTGAAATTCGGCTCACTCACCGGTCCCGAGAATTCCGGAATTCTGCTTATGCAGGCCAGACGCGACGTCGTAGACAAATGGCTCGCGCCTTCGGGCAAGAACCTGGCGCAGCTTCAGAAAGACATCGACGAAAAGTTTACGCCGCAGTCCTACTATGTGCCGGACGAAACGCTGGCCCTGCGCGTGGACGTGCGACGCATCTCCGCGGAGACGCAGAATGTGATCGGCGTGCTGCGCGGGAGAGACCCCAAACTCGCCGACGAAGCCGTGGTCGTGGGCGCGCACTACGATCATCTGGGTCTGGGCGAGAAGAATTCGCTCGCGCCCTCGCAGGCCGGGAAAGTCCATGCCGGCGCGGACGACAACGCCTCAGGCACGTCGGTGATGTTGGAGATGGCTCGCGCGCTCGGGGAACGCAAGCGCGACCTGCGCCGCAGCATCGTCTTTCTCGCATTCTCCGGCGAAGAGTTGGGCCTGCTTGGCTCCGCGTACTACACCAAGAATCCAGCGTGGCCTTTGGAGAAGACCGCGGCGATGATTAACCTGGACATGGTCGGGCGTCCGAAAGACGGCAAGCTGGTGGTGGGCGGCGTAGGCAGCTCGCCCGGCTTTAAGGAAATTGTGGAAAAAGCGAACCAGACCCACCTGCAAGTCTCCACGACGGCGGGCGCATTTGGCGGCAGCAGCGATCACATTTCGTTTTATGTGAAGAACGTGCCCGTGCTGTTTTTCTTCTCCGGGTTGCACGCCGATTACCACAAGCCGTCGGACACACCGGACAAAATTCTTTTTGTTGAAGCAGCGCGCGTCGGTGACCTGGCCCTGCGCGCCGCGCAGACGCTGGCTACGCAGGACGCGCGGCCGCAATTCGTGCGCGTCGCGGAAGTGCTGCCGGCAACGGGCGGTGGCGGCGGTGGGTATGGCGCCTACTTTGGCTCCATTCCGGACATGGGCGAGGAAGTGGCCGGCGTGAAATTTGCCGACGTGCGCGATGGAAGTCCTGCGGCCAAGGCCGGCTTGAAGGCGGGCGACGTCCTCGTCGAGTTTGCCGGCAAGGAGATCAAGAATCTCTACGACTTCACGTACGCCTTGCGCGCGCACAAACCCGGAGAAGAAGTCAGCGTCACAGTGCTGCGCGGGAAGGAAAAGTTGATAGTGAAGGTCAAGCTCGAGCAGAGGCGCTAACAGGATGCCAAATTTCTGTCATTCTGAGCCCCGGCGCCTTTTGCCGGCGTGGGGAATCTGCGTGCTCCGAATAAAAGGCAGATCCCTCGTCCGCCTTCGGCGGAGTCGGGATGACAACGCAAGATTCAAGCGCCTGGTGAGGTCGAAATGATTGTCCGCGATTTCATTTTCTGGCTCTCAACAAAGAAAAACGTCACCGATGCGATTGCGCGCCGCGGCATCCAGCACGGTTTTGCGTTGCGCTTCATTGCCGGAGAGCATCTCGAAGACGCCATCCGCGCGTGCCAGGAATTGAACCGCGAACACCGCCGAATCAGCCTCAACCACCTCGGCGAGAACGTCACCACGGTGGAGGAAGCCACCAGGGTGAAAGACGGCTACATCGAAATGGTGCGCGAGCTCGACCACCGCGGCATTGATGGCAACATTTCCATCAAGCTCACGCAGCTTGGGCTGGATGTGAAGCCCGGCGGGCGCGAACTTTGCCAGCGGCTGACCGAAGAAATCCTCTCCGCGGCTGCGGAGCTGCATCGCGACATCGAAATGGACATGGAAGGTTCGCCCTACACCGACGTCACGCTGGACATTTTCGAATCGGTGCGCCACCAGCGCGCGAACGCGGGCATGGCCATTCAAGCCTATCTCTACCGCACGGAAAAGGACCTCGAGCGCCTCGCGCCGCTGCATCCGAAAATCCGCCTGGTGAAGGGCGCCTACCGCGAGCCGAAGAGCATCGCATTCCAGAAGAAGCAGGACGTGGACGCGAATTATCTCCGCCTGCTCGATAAGCTGCTCGACGGACGATTTTTCGCCGCCATCGCCACGCACGATCCCGCGATGCTGGACCATGCGCGCAAGCTCATTACCGGCCGCAAACTTTCCCAGGACAGCTA
The DNA here is from genome assembly GCA_036004385.1 of Candidatus Acidiferrales bacterium. Lineage (GTDB taxonomy): Bacteria > Acidobacteriota > Terriglobia > Acidiferrales > UBA7541 > JACQDE01. The sequence continues at coordinate 2,931 of DASYRO010000368.1, read as the reverse complement.
CGAATTCCAGATGATTTACGGCATCCGCCGCGACCTGCAGCAGGAGATTCGCGGGCAAGGCCACCTGTTGCGCATCTATGTGCCGTACGGCACGGAGTGGTGCCCGTACTTTATGCGGCGGCTTTCCGAGCGGCCGGCGAATTGCTGGTTCGTGCTGAAGAATTTAATGGTGGAAACTTTCAGCAGAAACGGATCCGCCGGCGGCGAATCGCCCGCAGGCGGAAGCAAACCTTAAGGCTCAGACAGCGGCACGCAAGCGGTCCATAATGCGCTTCAGCTTGTCTTCATTGGCGCCGCGCAGCTTGACAAACTCCACTCCAAGTCCGTCGGGCTCGACATCACGCACGATCACGTCGGCTTCCACCGCCTCGTCGCCCGCGCCGATGCGCAGCGCCAGCACGGTCCCCATGGGATAGGATTTATCGGTCTGGATGTAGGAGCCGCCTAGGCCGAGCACCGTGATGCTGCCTTTGAACGCGAACCCCAATCCCTCGCATGGCAGATGCTGACCCTCGGTGAGGTACATACGCTCGTACAAGCGGTTGTCAACTGTCATGCAGCACCTCTCTGCCCGGCGCGGAAGGCATCCAACGTCCAGACATCCTGTTGCTCATCGTAGCGCAGAACGTAGAAGTTGTCGTCATCCGCGCGCACGCGGAAGTAGATGGCGCCCGGCGAATACCAGCGGTCCTCGACCTGCACCACTTCGTACAGTCGCTCGCGCATGCGGAAGCGCAACGGACTCTCCATGCCGCGCTGGCCCGCGTAGCATTCCACCTCCAGCTTGCCCTGGAACACGAAATATCCCCCTCGATCCCCAACTAACGATTAGCCCAAGCCGGAAAAAAGTAAATAGTACTCTGCAAAAAAGTCGCCCGGGGGCAGATACTTATTTGCGCCGCGCGACCGCCTCTGCGTTGTACGCCGCTCCCACTAATATGATCAACGCGCATAAGTTCATCCAGACGAGCATGCCAATCGTCGCCGCTAACCCGCCGTACACGACACTATACGGCACCTGCCTCATGTACCAGCCGAACGCCGTATTGGCCACTGACCAGAAAATCGTGGCTACAATCGCGCCCGGAATCACGTCGTTCCACGCAGTCTGATCGAATCGCCCGGTGCGGTACAGCAATGTCAGCACGAGCATGGCAAGCACCACCGCCAATGTGATGTACACAAACCCCCAGATGCCGTTGAAAAATCGCGGCAAGCCAAAATGATAAATCATCCAGTCGCGAAAACGCCCGCCAAACACGGTCAAGATGATGACCGAAAATAGCGGCACGATGGTAATCAGCAGCAGGAGGAACGCGCGCCACTGTTGCCGCCAGAATCGCACCGGTTCCTTGTCGCCATTCAAATTGCGGATGGCCTGCAAAAATCCGTTCATTACTTGCGACCCGAGGTAGAGCGTGCCTGTCACGCCCAGCAGAATCCACGTCTGCGGAGCGCTGCCTTTGCCTTGCTCGATCAGAAAATCGCGCACCATGCGCCGGATTTGCAGCGGCAGAAGCGCGCCGAGGTTGATAATGAACTCCCGTGCGGCGTTATTGAGGTCCGGCGAAAGTGTCAGAAGGCCCAACGCAAATAGCAGCATCGGGAAGAATGCCAGAAACATGCTGAAGGCGATGGATTGCGAGTCGGTCATCGCCCCGGGGAAAACCCGGCGGAGTGCCCCGGCGAAGTTGCGCAAGATGGCCTTCATCCGTGGCGAGGATTATATAGGCGTCTGTGAAACGGCGATAGCCAGCATAGCTCGGCTCCGCCTTCGCGTTATTGACGAACGGCGGCCCTTCACGTTTAAAATGTTCCCTCCCATCAAAAGGAGAAAACGATGCCCAAGGCGCAGGCGAAACGCGAATTTGTGCTTTCCCGGGCGATGCTCGAAGCGTATGCCGTCAATGAACGGATGAACCAGTATCTGCTGGAGAATTTGCCGGAGGCGGCATGGCGAGCGGAGCCGCCCGGCGGCAAGGGGCGTCCCATCGCCGCGATTGCCGCGCACATCCATAACGTGCGGCACATGTGGCTGGTCGTCTCAGCCAAGGGCAGCAAGATTCCCGAAAAACTCAACCGCGACACGTGCACGAAAAAACAGGCCATGGCCGCGCTGGCCAAGAGCGCCGAAGCCATCGGCAAACTTCTGGAAGCGGGACTGAATCATCCCGAAGGACGCGTGAAGGAGTTCCGCCCGGACGTGGCCGGGGCATTTGGCTACATGGTCGCGCACGAAGCGCACCACCGCGGACAGATCTGCATGCTCGCGCGGCAGGTGGGACACCCGCTGCCGAAAATGGCGGGATTCGGAATGTGGGAGTGGGGAAAATTGTGGCGCGAATGCGGGTTTGGAGAATGAAAAGATGGGAACGCAGATGAACGCAAATTGAACGGGCACTTTAATGCAGAAATCAGCGTTCTTCCGTTTATGTCTGCATTAATCCGCGTTGACAATGTTTCTTATTTCGTTTGCGTCGCCGCCGACCAGAACAGCGAATTGAACAACAGCTTGAACGTGGCGTGGGGCTGGGCACGGAACTGCGCGCGGAAGCCGATGAGAATGGCGCGGCCCTTGCCGACATTGGCTTCGGCGACGCCGACTTTGTCGTACAAATATTCCGGGCCGCCGATCCAGCCGCTTTGCAGAGGATTCGTGGAGGGAAATTTGGCAACCGCGCGGGCGGCATTGGTGGTGAACGGCGCGGTTAGCTCGAACGCCGGGCTGTTCAGAAAATACGCCGACGTTTTTTGCGGCATTCCGTAGGCTACGGGATTGTGGTTATCCACGAAGATTTGCAGCACCGCGCCGGGACAATAAAATTTGTCGGCGGTGACGCCGCGCAGCGTATTGCGCACCGGCAGCCCCAGCGTGTCAATGGCGAAGTCGGAGGCATCGTCCAGCGCGACCAGCGTGCCGCCGCCGCGCAC
>DASYRO010000367.1:0-4218 GCA_036004385.1 Candidatus Acidiferrales bacterium | reverse complement strand
GTAATCGATCACTTCGCCGCGCCGCCGCATGCAGAAGTCAATGTCAATATCCGGCAGCGAGACGCGCTCCGGATTGAGGAAGCGCTCAAACAGCAGATCGTACTGCAAGGGGTCCACGTCGGTGATTTGTAGCGCGTAGCTCACCAGGCTCCCCGCGGCCGAGCCGCGCCCCGGTCCAACCGGCACGCCTTGCGCCCGCGCGTAGTGGATAAAATCCGAAACGATCAGGAAGTAGCCGGCAAAGCGCATCTTCTTGATCATTTCGATTTCAAATTTGAGCCGGGCTTCGTACTCCGCTAGCGGATGGCGAAGACGTCCCTGCGCGTGCTGCTGCTCGAGGCTGGGCACGCGCGCGGCAAAACCTTCGCGCGTTTTTTTCTCGAAATACGTGTCCGTGTTCCAGCCTTCCGGCACTTTGAATTCCGGAAAGGGGTTGGCGACGCGCTCGATCTTCATGTTGCAGCGTTCGGCGATGGTGACGGTGCGCTCCAGCGCGTCGGGCAAGTCCGCGAACACCTGGGCCATTTCCGCGGCCGTCTTGAAATAGAATTGCTCAGTGGCAAATTTCATGCGGTTGGGATCGGAGAGGGTCTTGCCCGTCTGGATGCACAGTAGCACGTCCTGCGCGCGGGCGTCCTCGCGCGTCAGATAGTGGCAATCGTTGGTCACCACCAGGGGAATGCCCGTTTCGCGGGAGAGCCGCGACATCTCACGGTTCACGCGTTTTTCCACCTCGATGCCCTGATCCTGGACTTCAAGGAAGAAATTATTTTTGCCAAAGACGTCCTGGAGGCGGCCCGCGTTTTCCCGCGCGCGTTGGTACTCCTCGGCGAGCAGCGCGTCGGAAACGGCGCCCCGCAGGCACGCAGAAAGCGCGATGAGGCCCCGGCTGTGACTAGCCAGCAGTTCGTAGTCGATCCTCGGCTTGTAATAGAAACCCTCGAGGAAGCCCGCGCTGACCAGCTTCACCAGATTGCGGTAGCCTTCATTCGTCTCGCAGAGCAGCACAAGGTGGTTGCTGCGCCCAGTACCGGCCTGCGGGGAGTCCGGGTCTGCCGTGCCTTTGTCGCGGCGGCTGCCCGGGGCGACGTAGACTTCGCAGCCGATGATGGGCTTCACGCCGCGCGTGGTCGCTTCATGGAAAAAATTGGCCGCGGCAAACAAATTCCCGTGGTCGGTCACCGCCACGGCCGGCATTTTGCGGCGCGCCGCCTCCTCAACTAAAGACGTAATCTCGCAGGCGCCATCCAGCAGGCTGAAGTCGGTATGCAGGTGAAGATGTACGAAGCGCAGGTCCGCCATGTCCGAGACATTCTAGCAGAAGTCGGCGGACGACACGACGCGCAGCGGCAGGCCGAGATTGTTGGTGCTTCAGCGGCGTTTCTTTTTCTTGGCTGCCGGTTTCTTTTTGGTCGTGGTTTTCTTTTTCGGCGCGGCCTTTTTCTTCCGGTGCGGCCTGGCCGGTTTCTTTTTGGGCGCCGGGGCCGGCTTTGCCGTAGGCTTGGGCGGTACGGCCTTTGCCGGTTTGGCTTCGGGTGCGGCTTTTGCGGCAGGTTCTTCCGCCGCCTTGGCTGGTGCTTGCGGCGGAGGTCCGGCGGGCTTTTCCTTGCCTTTTTCTTTCTTGCCGATTTTTCCTTTGGGCTTCGCTTCTTCCTTTGGGGGTTTCACCTTTTTGGGTTCCTTGATGCCGGCCAGCCTGCGCAGTGTGGGTAGACGGTCCTGCGGGTTGCGCGCGCGGCCTTCGAGCTGCAACTGGAAGAATCCCTCGATGATCTTGTCGAACTGCGGCCCGTGCGCCACTCCCAGCATTTCCAGTTCGGCCACAGGGAGCGTCTGGCGCAGCGGCTTCCACTTGTAGAGGTAATTCTTGATTTTTCCCAGAGCCTTGGGCTGCGAATACTCGATCTGGATAAACGCGATCATCTCCATGGGCACGGTTTCCAGGTAGGCAAACGATTCCCGCGGCGTGCCGGTCTTCCGCCCCTTCAGAATCTTTACGGTTTTCTCCGCTTCGGACTCCAACCCGGAAATGCGCTCGATGGTCTTGGCCCGGAATTCCAGGCGGTGCAGAGCTGCCGACCGCTCGCGGCTCTTCAGCCGCCCAAGAACGTAATGGATCACCGGCGCCCAGAGCGACATACGGTAGCCCGCCCCGGCCATGGCGTCCCGCACTCTCATCAGCCGTGACAGGCTTTCGTAATCCGGCGCGCGTTTTTCCAAACGAGGATGGATGACGCCGACCAATCCATTCTTGGCCCACTCCTTCAGGATGGCGATGGGATTTTCCTCGCGCCCGAGGGCCATCAATTCCTCACCCACCTCTTCGCCGGTGAGCGTCTCATGCAGCTTGCGCTCCTTGGCCAGCGCAAACCATTCCGCCGTGCGCTGCTCGAGCTTGAAGTTCATGCGCACCGCAAACCGCACCGCGCGAAGCAGTCGCACGGGCTTATTGGTAAAGCTGTGCATGGAAAGCGCGCGCACTTCCCGTTTTTCCAGGTCGGCGAGGCCATTGGTTGGGTCGAGCAGCAGCCCGCGCGAAGCCGCGTTCAGCGAGATGGCGATGGCGTTGAGCGCAAAATCTCTCCGGCGTAAATCCTCGATAATCGTGGACCAGTGCGATTCCGGTTTGACGCCCGGCCGCTCATAGACTTCTTCGCGCGCGGAAGAGAGGCTGGCCTCCACGCCGCCGGGTAGAAGGAGTTCAAAATGACGCAAGCGCTCAATATCTTCCACTGTGCGTGTGCCGCGTTTCTCCAATTCGCGGACGATCCGTGTGGGGTTGCCTTCCACGGTGATATCCAGGTCGCGGATGGGAGCGCCGCAAATCAGGTCGCGCACCGCGCCGCCGGTCAGATAGATGTTGAGCGTTTCAGCGGCGGCGATTTCCGAAATGGCCTGCACCGCGTTGCGCTGCTCTGGAGAGAGCCGGCTTTCTAGAAGAAACATGTAATCTGGCATGACTCACCTTTTCCAGCGCGACCGTGCGAGCCGGCCCGCTGTTACAGAGTGCCGCGCTAGGCGCGCGGGTGGTGCGCTTTATAGACGTGCTTTAACCGCTCTTGGACGACGTGCGTGTAAATCTGCGTGGTCGAGATGTCTGCGTGGCCCAGCATCAACTGTACCGACCGCAGGTCGGCGCCGCGCTCCAGCAGATGCGTCGCAAAGCTGTGCCGCAGTTTGTGCGGCGAGAGTTTCCGTCCCAGCCCGGCCTTGCGCCCGTATTGCTTCAACACCTTCCAGAATCCCACGCGGCTCAGCTTGCCGCCACGCGCGTTCAAAAATAAGTACCCCGCGGGAGTTTGCCGCCTGAGCAAACGCGGCCGCGCATCGCGCAGGTAGTTCCCCACCGCGGCGATGGCCTGTTTTCCGACGGGCACCAGCCGCTCCTTATTTCCTTTGCCCACGCAACGCAGGCAGCCTGATTGCATGTCCACGTCGCCGAGGCGCACACTGACCAGTTCGGAGACGCGAAGTCCCGTGCTATAGAGCAACTCGAGCAGAGCTTTGTCACGGAGGCCCAGCGACTTTGACGTATCGGGCTGCGCCAGCAAACGGTCTACTTCCTCGATGCTCAGGCAACCGGGAAGCGATTTCCAAATTTTCGGCGATTCCAGATTCAGCGTTGGGTCGGTTTTCATCCAGCCTTCCGTGAGCGCGAACCGGAAAAAATTCCGCAGCGTCACCAGGTGCCGCGCGACGCTGCGGCTATCGAGGCCGTGCTTGTAGAGGCTGCCAAGAAACTCCACGACGTCGTCGCGGCGGATGCTGCGGGTGCCCAGCGAATGCAACTTGGCAAACGCGGCCAGCTTGGCCAGGTCACGTCCGTAGGCAGCGACGGTGTTGTCCGCCAGGCCTTTCTCCACGCGAACGTAATTCAGAAACGCTCGAATATCGTTTTCCACGACGCTTACTCCAACCCCTGCGGGCCGCGCGGACCGGCGCGTTCATCCTTGCGCGTGGCGATGCCGTACACCTCTTCCACTTCCGTGCAACGCATCACCCAGGAGAGCGCAATGAATGCGGCCGTCGCCGCCACGAGCATCAGCACCAGCACAACGAGTTGCGGCAAAAAATGCGTGTAGGTCTCAAACCGCGACAACTTCAGCATGGCGAAACACAGCACGCCCATCGCCGCCGAACAGAGCCCGATTTTCAGCATCGACGCCAGAATCCGGAAAGTGCCCAACCGTCCAAACCGCTGGCGGAACAACACAAACA
>DASYRO010000366.1:0-4354 GCA_036004385.1 Candidatus Acidiferrales bacterium | reverse complement strand
TGCGGCCCGCTGCCTAGCGAACTTCTAGGATTTCAACAGGCTCAGTTTTTCGATCAATCCGGTAAGCATCCGGCCAATCTCCATTGCTTTTTCCCATACCGGCTTGATCTCGTCCGCGTGCAGGTAGTTAAGGCGGACGCTGATGAGCAGGTGAGTCTCGAGTTCTGTCAATGATCCGCTTGCGATATGTAAGTGATGAACATAGTCACCCAACTGGCGGCGCCCATGCCCTTCGGCGATGTTGGCGGGAACGGAAACGCTGGCGCGACGGATCTGGCTGACCAATCCATAGAGCTCGTCAGAAGGAAGTTTTTTCACCAACGTGTAGCACTCCACAACGAGGTCCATAGACTTCTGCCAGACCATGAGATCGCGATAGCTTTTGATCCTGGGTTCGGGTTGGGCTTCCATGAATTTCTCCTTGCGAAGGCGTTTGGTTGCAGGCACACCTTACACGATTTTGGGGACACTAGTCCCTAGCGCCCAGCGCCTAGCACCGGATTCACTCGTATCGCAGGCAACGCACGGGATCCATGGCCGCGGCCTTGACCGCGGGGTAGATGCCGAAGAAGAGTCCGACGGCGACGGAGAGCATCAGACCGACAACGGTCCAGAAGATGGAGACGTGGGCGGGGAGGTTGGGGAAGAGTGCGGCCACTCCGAGAGAGAACAGAATCCCCGAGGCTACGCCGAGCAGGCCGCCGACACTGGTCATGGCCACCGATTCCAGCAGGAATTGCGCGCCGATATCTTTCTTGCGCGCGCCGACGGCCTTGCGCACGCCGATTTCGCTGGTGCGTTCAGTGACGCTGACCAGCATGATGTTCATCACGCCGATGCCGCCGACGAGCAGGCCGATGGAAGCGATAATCAGCGTGAGCATGACGATGGCGCTGGTGAGGCTTTCCCACAAATCGGTAAGCAGGTCCGGCGAGGTGATTTCAAAATCGTTTTTCCTGTTGGGGGGCACGTTGCGGCGCCGGCGCAGAACTTCGGCGGCTTCATCCTGCGCCTGCGGGAGCATGGCGGGACTGAACGTGCTGACGGCAATCACGATCTCTTCGATATCCGGATATAGTTTTTCAAACGTTCGATAGGGGATGATGACGAAGTCGTCCACGCCGGGGCCGCCGAAGAGTCCCTGATGCGGCTCGAACGTGCCGATGACCGTGAAGGAGAGACCGTTGACGCGCACCTCCTTGCCCAGCGGGTCTTCCGTGCCGAACAGATTTGCGGCGATGGCGTTGCCGAGCAGCGTGACCTGCGCGGCGTGCGCGTTTTCGTCGTGCGTGAACATGCGGCCGTCGCGCACCGCATACACGGGCAGCACGTCCACCAGCTCCGGTTCGCCGCCGCGCAGGATGGGCTCGTCCACGTGCTTGTCTTTGTAGCGGACTTCGTTGGAACCGCGGCCGAGGAAAATGGCGCGCGTGAGGATCGGCGAGGCTTTGTCCACCGAGGGGCATTGCTCGCGAATGGCCACGGCGTCTTCCGCCGTCAAATGCTTGCGCTGGCGGATTTCCTCTTCGAGACGCTCGAAGTCCACGGTGAAGGCGCGGAAGCGCGTGATGAAAAACGATTGCGAGCCGATTTCATGCACCTTGTCGGAAATGTGTTTGTTCAGGCCGTTGATGATGGCCGCGACGATGATCACGCTGGCCACCCCGATCACCACGCCGAGCATGGTCAAAAAGCTGCGCAGTTTCTGGCTGCGCATGGTGTGCAGCGCGATGCCCAGCGATTCTTTCCATTCGGCTCGGGTCATGAAAGGATAATCCGCAGATTACGCAGATTTCGCAGATTCTAGAAACCAGAAAAGCATTTCTAGGACACTACACGGCAGAATCCATTGATGTTGCCGCTCTGGCGGATTGAGAATTTGCGAAGCGGCGATATTCGAGAGATTTCGTCCCGAAATTGAGAAGCAGGCCGACCTCATAGCCTGTCGCTTTCAAATAGTTGATTATTTGGGCATCTTCGGCGGCACCCAATCTCGCAAGCGCCTTGATTTCGGCCACGACTGTATCGAAACAGATGAAATCCGCCCGATATGCCGTTTTCAACGGTTGTCCTTTGTAGGCAATGGACAGTTCGACTTCGCGCTGAAAAGGAATTCTTCGCGCGCTGAATTCCAAGGCGAGCGCCTCCTGGTATACAGGCTCCAAAAAGCCGCAACCGAGTTGCTGATGGACTTCCATGGCCGCACCGATGATGGAGTGAGTCCTCGGATCCTTCGCGTCCATGAGACCTCCAATTTCATCCGCAGATTACGCAGCTTACACAGATTTGCAGAGCGAGTCGATTCATTTGCCCGCCGCCACATTGTTGACCGCCATGTCTTTCCGTTAGTTTGTCTAAAACAACAGATGTCTTCGGGCATCCGGTTCTCACTCCCGGATTCTCGGTTTTAGAATCTGCGAAATCTGCGTAATCTGCGGATTTCCTATTCCGAGCGGAGGGCGACGACGGGGTCAAGTTTCGCGGCGCGGATGGCGGGATAAATTCCAAAGATCAGAGCGATGGCGGAGGCCAGTGTGAGTCCCATGGCGGCGACCCACATTTGCACGACGGCGGGGAACGGCGTGAACTGGCGCAGAAGCAGCGCCACAGTGAAGCCCAGCGTCACGCCGGTGAGGCCGCCGACCAGACATTGCGCGAGCACCTCGACGAGGAACTGCCGGGCGATGTCCCGCTGCCGCGCGCCGACGGAGCGGCGCAGTCCGATTTCTTTGGTGCGTTCCGTCACGCTCACCAGCGTGATGTTCATGATGACGATGCCGCCGACCATCGAGGCCACGGAAGAAATCAGCACTAGCACGATAAAGAATACGGAGCTGATGTCGCGCCACAGGTCGAGGTAGGTTGCCGCCGTGGTGAAGTAAAAGCCGTCGCGCGCGAGCGGGTCGGTGTGGCGCAGGCTGCGGAGGATGAGCCGCACTTCATCTTCCGTGGGCGTCAGCGAATCCTTGGAAAATGCTTTGACGTGCAGAATCAGGCTGCGCCGCGCGCCGTAGAGTTTTTCGAACGCGTCAATGGGGATGATGACGAAGTTGTCCTGGCTCTGCCCGAGGATGCTGCCGATTCTTTCCGCTTCGCCGACGATTTCGAATTCGCCGCCACCGATGCGGATTTTTTTGCCGATGGTGTCGCGGCCTTGGAAGAGCCGTTCGCGGACTTCGTCGCCGACGATGGCCAGCGGCGCGGCGGCGCGCTGCTCGCTGACGGAAAAGAAGCGGCCCTCGGCGATATCCAGCGTGCTGATCCAGGCCATGTTGGCAGTCTGCCCGCGGATGGACACGTCGGGCATGGACTGAAAATCGCTCTTGATGCGCCCGGGCAATTCAATTTGTGCGCCGACGCCGGCGCACTGCCGGCAACGCTCCTGCACCGCCCGCCAATCCTCGATGGTGACGTCGCGGTTTTTGCGCGCGCGCAGCACTTCGCGGAAGTCGGTGGAGGCCAGCGGCAGCTTGGAGACTTGAAAAATGTCCGTGCCCAGATTGGCGATTTTCGTTTCCACGTACACGTTGGCGCCCTGGATCAGCGTCATCACCAGGATGAGCGAGGTCACGCCGATCACCAGCCCGAGCAGCGTCAGCGCCGTGCGCAACTTGTGCGCGCGCAGCGCCTCAAACGCCAGACGCAATGTGTCCCCGGCTAACATCGGCTGAGCGCGCCATTCTACCTCAGACGTGGCGCAGGCATTCTTGCCTGCGGCGGTTTCCCGACGCTGATTTCAATTGCTATGCCTCAGTTTTTAGGCGGAGCCGTTTGACGCGTAGGCGCGGTGCGAGCGAGTTTGAGTCCTTGAATGACCTCATAGAACTGCTCGACGAATTCGGAACTGCCCTCGAAGTATGCGTGGAGCTCCAAAGGAGGAATCTCGCAGGAAATCCTCCACCGCTTTCTGTACTTGAAGTCTGAAAATTCCAAGCAGTAACCTTCTCCGAAATCAGCGGAAACCTTATGCTCCCGCTGGAAGATAGAGCCGGCTTCGAACTTAATTGCCCTTTGGGCTTCCCTCCACGCGTCGTGGGGAAAGGTCATACCCCTCCGTTTAGTGATCAGCATGGAGGGACTAAAACCGGCACCCGCAATCCTCTTCACCCAAATCCTCGAAAAACGGCCGATCGTTAAATCCCCAGATTTTCTGTACATGATCCAGTTGGAAGGAACATGAATCGAGGCAATCCCAACCTGAACAGGATTGCCATATACGACGTGAGATAGAAGTGCAAATGCTTCTGGAAGAAACAACACGAATGTGATGGCGAGCAAGACCGAATAAAATTGCCGCCGGGATGGACGCCTCCATTTCATGACGTCTGGCGCGTCATGCTAACACACGGCGATT
>DASYRO010000365.1:0-15242 GCA_036004385.1 Candidatus Acidiferrales bacterium | reverse complement strand
GCGCATTGCCGGGCTGGATGAAGCCGGGCGCGGCTCGCTCTTCGGTCCGGTGGTGGCCGCGGCGGTTATCTTGAATCCGCGGCGACGCATCGTCGGGCTGGACGATTCCAAAAAAATTGTGGCCGTGCGGCGCGAAGTGCTCGCCGAACGCATTCGCAAGCACGCGCTGGCCTGGGCAGTGGCGGAAATTGACGCGGCGCGCATCGACGCATGGAACATCTACCAGGCGAGCCGCCAGGCCATGGCCGCGGCGCTGGAAAAACTCGCCGTCACTCCGGACTATCTGCTGCTCGATGCTCTGACGCTGGACGTATCCATTGAACAGAAATCACTGATTCACGGGGACACAAGGTCGGTGTCCATTGCCGCGGCGTCCATACTGGCGAAAGTGGCGCGCGATGCGCGCATGGCGGAATTCGACCGTCAGTATCCGCAGTATGGCCTGGCGCACAACAAAGGTTACAGCACCCCCGATCACCTCGAGGCGCTGCGCGTCCACGGACCCAGCCCGTTGCACAGGTATTCGTTCGCGCCAGTGCGCGAATCATCCTGCTGGGCGGTTGGGGCGACACAGGAATCACTTCCGACCAGCGATCAGCGACCGGTGAGCAGTGAGCAGTAATCAGCGGTCAGGAAAGACCATTAGGCAGAGTCGAGTCGCCGAACACGCACCCAGTCAGGCGTGCCTGCGCTACCCGCCGAACGCTGGCCGCTGAGCACTTGGGCACCCCTGGATTGACTGCCTTTACCCCCTGTGCTAGGTTAGCCACGTTTCCTCACGGCCGCGGGTTCGCGCGCCGTTCCGTCCAACTGCCCAGTCCCCGCATCTTGGGACGGGACAGGGGTCCGTTCAGGCTGAGAGTCTCGGATGGCTTTTAACAAAGCAAAGCACCTGGAATCGGCGCAGAAGTTTCTCAGCCAGGGCAAGATTGCCCAGGCCCTCAGCGAGTACAAACAGATCCTGAAGGTCGAGCCGACCGATCAGATCACCTTGATGACCGTGGGTGACCTGCACGTCCGCAATGGCGAGCTCGCCGAAGCCGTCGAGCATTTCGAGAAACTGGCCAACGCGTTCCTCACTGATGGCTTCAACAGCAAGGCCATCGCCATCTACAAAAAAATCGCCAAACTGGCTCCGGAACAAACCAAGCCGCTGGAAAAACTGGCCGAGCTGTACGTGGCGCAGGGGGTGATGAGCGAGGCCCGCTCGCTCTACCTGCAACTGGCGGAAACGAACTTGCGAAGCGGGCGCACGGAGCTGGCCGTCGGCGTCCTGCGGCAATTGCTGGACCTCGAGCCCGACAATTTGCGGGTGCAGTTGCGTCTCGCCGAGCTCTACACCACCATCGGCCAGAACAAAGAAGCCGCGCACGCCTACCTCAACTGCGCGCACCGCATGCTGGACCACGGGCATTTCAGCGAGGCGCTCAAGTTCGCCGAACAGGCGCTCAAAACGGACCGCGGCAACATCCGGGCAACCTCCATCAAAGCGCGCGCACTGGCGGCCACGGATAAAGTGCCGGAAGCGGTTGCTTTGCTGGAGTCCGCTCCCGACGCTTCCGCTGGCACGGACACCACGCAATTGCTGGTCGAACTCTACATCCAGGCGGGCAAGGCAGATCGCGCCGTGCAATTGGCGCGCAAGGTGGCCGCCGCGTCGCCGGAACGTTTTTCTGTGGTGTACGACGTTGCCGTGCATCTGCTGGACGGCGGCGAACCGGAGCGCGCTCTCGAACTGATCGGCGAAATCCGCGAGCGCATGCTGGCCGGCGCGGACTACGACCGCCTGACGCAGGCGCTCAATAATCTGGTGGATAAACTCCCCGGCCGCCTGGAGCCTTTGGAATGGCTGGTGGACGCCTACCGCCGGTCGAGCGATTCGTTCCGGCTGAACGACGGGCTGGACCAGCTTGCCGAAGCGCTGGTCTCCGCCGGGAAACTCGAGCGGGCGCAGGAAATCTTTGCGGAATTGGCGGAGCGCGAGCCGGATGACGAGAATAACCGCCGCCGGCTGGATCAGGTGCGCGCGCGGCTCGGACTTCCTGCTCCTGAACCCGTTCCCGCGGCTCGACAAAAAGTCGAGGCCGAGGCGCCTCTACCGCCGCCTCCAACGGCGGGCACGGTGGTTTCCGCGACGCCCGTGGAGGCCGGTACGCTGGACGACGAAACGCAGCACTACGTGACGCAAGCGCTCACGGACGTGGACCTGTTTTCCAGCTACGGGCTAACACAAAAAGCCGTGGACCTGCTCGAAAAAGTTTTGCAGCGCGCGCCGCAACACACCACCGTCCTGGAAAAACTCCTCGATCTGCACCTCGGCGCGGGCAACGATCTGCGTACTGCGCAACTCGCGGCGCAGCTTGAACAAATTTACACCGCGCAGGGCGACGCGACCCGCGCGGCGCGCTTCGCCGAGCTCGGCCGGCGCTTCCATCGCGCTGCGCGACTGACCGCCGAAGAAGCCGCGCCGCCCCCGCCCGCCGCCGCGGAGTTCACTATTCCCCCCACGCCGGCCGAGGCCGTGCCCGAAATCAGCGTCGAGCCGGCGCAAGCGGCCCAAGCCAGTGCGCAGAGCGAATCCGGAGTCCACGAAGTGGACCTCTCCGAGGAATGGGCCGCACTTTCTCAGATGAGCTCCGAGCCCGCCGCCGAAGCGCCTCCGCCGCCGCCCGTTGAGGAAGCTCCCGCGGAGGAAATTACGCTCTCACTGGATGAACCGGCAGCGGCTCCGGTGGAAACCGTGGAAGCCGCCGAAGCAGCGCCCGCTGCGGAAGAAATTCCCGCGCAGCAGCCCGCGGAGGTGTTCGACTACGAACTCGAAGCGGTGCCCGCAACGCCGGCCTCTACTCCGCCGGAGCCCGAGCCCGTTGGCGCGCAGCCGCCCGCGCAGATGACCTCTTCACAATTGTTCAGCGACCTCGCATCGGAAGTGGAAGGCCTCGAACTCAGCCCGGCGGCGCCTGCGGAGGCTGCTGCGCCGGCGGCTGCCGCTGCGGCTGCCAGCAAGCCCTCCGGCGAATCCGTCGAGCAACTCAAAGAAGTGTTCAACGATTTCCGCCAGCAACTCGGCGAAATGGGCGCAGAGGAAGAAGTCGAAGACCTGGAAACGCACTACAACCTGGGCATCGCCTACCGCGAAATGGGCTTGCTCGAGGAAGCCATCGGCGAATTCCAGAAAGTGGGCAAGGCCGTGCAATCGGGTCACAGCTTCCGTTACGCCATGCAGTGCTTCACACTGCTGGGCCTCTCGTTCATTGATAAAGGACAGCCGGGCGTCGCCGCCATGTGGTACGAGCGCGCGCTGCAGACGCCGGGCCTCGACCAAGAATCCGTGCTGGCGCTGCGTTACGACCTGGGCGTGGCGCAAGAGGCCGCCGGCTCCATTCCCGCGGCGCTGGATAGCTTCACGCAGGTCTACGCCATGAACATCGACTACCGCGACGTCGGCGAACGCATCGCAGAGCTGCAAAAGCGCCGTTGAGCTCCCCATCCCCGATGAACCGCCTGCTGCGCGTCGTGCTCGTGCTGCTGTGCTTCGAGTTGGGCGTAATCCTTGTGCTCATTCCGTGGTCTGCGTTCTGGGAACGCAATTTTTTTCTGGACCGCTACCCGCAACTGATCCCCGTCCTGCTCAATTCCTATGTGCGCGGATTCATCAGCGGGCTGGGCCTGCTGGACATCTGGATTGCCGGAGCCATGCTGCGCCGGCGCTCGCCAGTGCGCGCCGCGGCGTCGTGATTGCTCATGGCGCCGATCCTCTGCTACGTCACCGATAGCGCGGCCCTGCCGGAGCGGGAAACCGATCTGCTTGCAGTGATTCGCTGCGCCATCCGGGCGGGCGTGGACTGGATTCAAATCCGCGAGAAAAATCTTTCCGGGCGCGCGCTTTCTGCGCTGGCGCGGGAGGCCGTGTCCGCCGCGCAAGGCTCCGCCACGCGGGTTTTGATTAACGGCCGGCTGGACGTAGCCATCGCTGCGGGCGCGGGCGGCGTGCACCTCGGCGGTGATGCGTTGCCAGTGGCCGATGTTGCGGCGTGGTGCGCGCGACATGCGACGCCAGATTTTCTTGTCGGCGCGTCGTGTCATTCGCTGGAAGAATCACAAGCCGCAGCGCGGGACGGTGCGCACTACATTTTTTTTGGCCCCGTTTTTTCCACGCCCGCAAAAATCCAGTCTGGCCCGCCGCAAGGTGCAGCGCGATTGGAAGAAGTTTGTCGCGCGGTGCGCATTCCTGTGCTGGCCATCGGAGGAATCACGCAGCAAAATGCGCGGGAATGCCTGCGTGTCGGCGCCGCCGGAATTGCTGCCATCCGGTTGTTCCAGGAAAGCAAAGATCTGGCTGGAGCGGTGAATGAACTCCGCAACGCTGGAAACAGGGGATAAGGCCGAAGTCCCGGATCGCTATGTGGACAGCCAGCGGCCGACGGGCTGCCATTCTTCGACGTGGTCGCAAACGACTTTCATCGCAGCGGTGATGGGAATGGCCAGCAGGAGTCCCATGCCGCCCCAGAACCATCCCCAGAACAGCAGGGAGACGGTAACCGCCAGCGCGTTCAGGTGCACCTGCTTGCCGACGACTTTGGGGATGAGCACGTTGATGGCGATCAAGTGGAAAAAAGTAATGACCAGCGCGATGCCGATGTACGCCGCCCAATTGGTGCCGAACTTGGTCAACCCGACCACGATCGGCGGCAACCACGCCATGACCGTGCCGATGTAAGGAACAAGGTTCATCACACCGGAAGTAATGCCCAGCAGGATGGGATTATCTAGGCCGATGATGGCGAAAAAAACCGAGCTGGCGAAGGAAAGAATGGCGGCCACCACCAGATTGCCGACAATGTAGCCGCGCAGGGTTCCGCTCAGGTCCTCGAGCGCTTCTTTCACGCCGGTGCGTTCGGTGGGCGGAAAGAGTTGCATGGTGGCGTGCCAGATATCCTGCTTGGCAGCGAGCATGAAAAAAA
This sequence comes from Candidatus Acidiferrales bacterium, assembly GCA_036004385.1. GTDB lineage: Bacteria > Acidobacteriota > Terriglobia > Acidiferrales > UBA7541 > JACQDE01. The sequence goes on along the minus strand of DASYRO010000365.1, from coordinate 10,278 downwards.
CCAGGAACGGCACAAAGGAGACCACCAGCAGCAGCGTATAGAGCGAGCCCAGGCCGTGCAGCAGCAGCCCGCGGATCATGCTGGGCTCTTCCTGCTGAATCACGAGCCTGCCTTTCTGGTCCTCGGGCTGAAGAGTTTTCAGCGCATCCTCGATTTTCTTGATGCGTTTATCGAGCGCCTCGGATACTCCGCTGAGCACTTTGCTGTATTCCGGCCAGGCCTTGGTGAAGGCATCCACCTTATCCCAGATGACCAGGCCGATGGTGACCACCAGCGAGGTCACCACCAGCAGCACGATGAGCGCGCCGACACTGCGCGGCACGCGGAAGCGCTCCAGCAGCTCCACGATGGGCTCGAGAAAATAGGCGAACAGGATGGAGACAAGCAGGGTGATGACCACCGCCGAAGCATAATAAAGAAAGGCCAGCACGATTCCCGCGGCGATAATCCGCTGGCTGGGATTGCTCTTCGCCTGCATTACCTGAATCGGACTGGTGGACATTCCTGTGCGCTCTCGCTTGAAAAAATGCAGCGCGGTGACGCCCCGCGCTCGGCGTACATTATCATACGCCGCCACTGGGAAGCTTCATTTCCTGATTCTTCAGCGGAGTTTTTTTTCGGCAACGACGGGCTCCCGCACGCGGTTCGCCTGTGCGACGCAATTGGCTGTCACGCTGAACGACGGCACGGCGATTGATTTCCAATATGGGTTGAAGTAATCGCGTGGAGCGTTAATCGCTCTGCGTAGCGTCAAAACAAAAAGGGCACGATGCCGGCTAAGTGGCATCGTGCCCTTTTGCTGACTCCGGCCCGTGGTCCGGGGTCAGTCTCTCGTGAACTTGTGCGTCAGCGCCGCGGACGGAAATAAACCGGGCGGTCGAGCTGCACTTCAATGCGCGCGCCTTCGTGCAAATCGAGGTCGCGCCCGCCGCTCGCCGCGCCAATCACGGCTCCGCTGCCACCGCCGATGGCCGCTCCGATGGCTGCGCCTTGTCCGCCGCCTCGCGTTGCGCCGATGGCCGCGCCCACGCCCGCTCCGACCGCTGCGCCAACCGCGGCGTTCTTTCCACGCCCGCTGGAGCTCTTGATTTCGCCCTCGTCATTCGCTTTGTCCTTTACGTGTTTTTCGCCGATCACGCCGGTCACCGTGGCCACGATGGGCACCCAACCGCGGCGTGTGTCCAGTTGCTCGAAGCGCAGCAAGATCCTGTTGTCGTCCACGGATGCAACGCGGCCGCGCACGCGCGCGCCGGGCTCAATCACCGAGCCGTCTGCCGTAGAGCGCCTCGAGCGTGCGTGCTTCGAATCTTTTGCCCGGCTCCACGCGCCGCGCCTCCAGGCGGTCGCGCAGTTCGACCAGGAAGCGCGTCCCCGCCGGGATTTCCGCTTGCGCCGCAACCGGCAGCGCCAGCGCCATCCCGCACAGCAACGTCACTAAGGCACGTCCGATTACCGCTCGTTTGGCTCGCATCGTTGCACCTCTTTCCGGGGGCTGCCCGGATACACTTTATTCGGACGCCGCGCTGCGCTCTGCGAGTTGTACGCGCCCTCCTGTTTCCAGGACGGAGTGGTTGTCATTCTGAGCGCAGCGAAGAATCTCGCGGTGAGAGAGAATTCTTGCCTCTCATCGCTTCTCGCTGATAAGTTACCCTCCGAGATGCTTCTCGCCGTCGAACTTCCCTGGCAGAACCTTTCGCGGCTGGACGTTCGCGCGGCGGTGGACATCCTGCTCATCGCCATCATTATTTACTACACCATGGTGCTGCTGCGCGGGACGCGCGCGGCGCAGATGATGGTAGCCATCATTCTTCTCGTCGTGTTTTTCTACGCGGCGCGCTGGGCGCGGCTGGAAATGGTGGAATGGCTGCTGACCACGCTGTTGCCCTACGCGGCCATCGCACTCATCGTGCTCTTCCAGCCGGAAATTCGCCGCGCGCTTTCCGGACACAACCCGCTGTGGCGCCGCTTCTACGCGCCGGACCTCACCGAATCGCACGACGACGTGCTGCTCGCCGCGCACCACTGTTCGCAAAACAAAATCGGCGCGCTGATTGTGTTCGAGCGCGAAGTGGGCTTGAAGACCTACGTGGAAAGCGGCGTGCCGCTGGACGCTGCGCTCAGCTACGACCTGCTTGTTTCCATTTTTCTTCCGGGCTCGCCGCTGCACGACGGCGCGGTGATTATCCAGGGCAATCGCGTCGCCGCGGCGGCGTGCTTTCTGCCTTTATCGCTGAACCCGACGATGACCAAGCAGTTGGGCACGCGCCACCGCGCGGCCATCGGCGTCACCGAGGAAAGCGACGCCATCACCGTCGTCGTATCCGAACAGACAGGCGAAATTGCGCTAGCTACCGCTGGCTCCATCGAGCTGCACCTGACGCCCGAGCAGCTTGCCGAGCGCCTGGCCGCGCTCTTCGCCGGCTATCGCCCGCGCGTGGTGCTGCCCGCGCGGACGCAGGCGGTGCGGGAGTAGCCTATGCCTTTCTTCCGCAATTGGATTCTCAACAACTGACACCTGAAGATCTTTGCGCTGCTCGCCGCGTTCCTGCTGTGGTCCACGTACACGGCTGAGCCCAGCGCCGAAGTCGGCTACCTCGTGCGCGTCGAATTCCGCAATCTCTCCCCGCAGTTGGAAATCGCCGGCGACTTCCCCACGCAAGTGCGCTTGCACGTGCGCGGTAAAGCCTCGCTGCTGCGCCGGCTCACCGCGTCCGACCTTGGCGTGACCGTAGATCTTTCCGGCGCGCGGCCCGGCGAGACTCTGGTCCGGCTCGCGCCGGAAATGATCGAGGCGCCCTACGGCGCAACGGTCGTCAGCATTTCGCCCGCCGAGTTCCGGCTCTCCCTTGTGCCAAAAAAGTAAGACAGAAATCAATTGCCAGCGTTCAATTGCCCGCCGTCAGGCGCGACTCGCAGCCAATAGCCCCGAAGGGGCGAAATTCCGGTAGCCCCGGGCGCAAGCCCTGGGACAGAAAGGCGCGCGCAGCGCAGCCGTACTGCCGCAGGCCGACGCGGAGTCCGCGAAGTCGGACGAAGCGTCCTCTCTCATCGATCCAGCTTTTCAATCAAGAGATTCCAGCGTTTGATCGCCCGCTTTGGGGCGTATGTTACAATTTCGAGTTTCCGTCGAGCGCGGCGGGTTCGACTGTATGGACAAACATCTCTTCGGCACGGACGGCGTTCGCGGCATCCCCGGTGAATATCCGCTCGACGACGCGACGATTTACGCCATCGGCCGTGCGCTGGGCGATTATTTGCGCGCGACTGGCGCGGAAAAACGCGTCCTGCTGGGCATGGACACTCGCGAATCCGGCATGCTCATCGCCGCGAAACTCGCGCGCGGCCTGGCCGACGCCGGCGCACTGCCCGTTTTCGCCGGCGTGATTACTACGCCGGGTGTGGCGTGCCTGGTCCGCCAGCGCGACTTCGCCGCGGGCATGGTCGTATCCGCTTCGCACAATCCCTGGCACGATAACGGCATCAAGCTGATTTCTTCGAGCGGCATGAAATTCCCCGACGAAATCGAAGCGCGCATGGAGCGCGAAATCCTGCGCCTGCGCGAGAGCGTCCCCGAAAAACACGCCGCCACCATCGCGCTTTCCGCGGAGCGCGAGCTGGACCTCGCCTATCTCGCCTTCCTCCGCGGCCGCGCGATAGACGGCGCGCAGCTCGATAAACTACGCATCGTGGTGGATTGCGCGAATGGCGCGGCGTGCGAACTGGCCCCGGCGCTCTTCCGTTCGCTGGGCGCGGAAGTGATTGCCATTCACGATCGGCCCGACGGCCGCAACATCAACGCCGGCTGCGGCGCGCTCCATCCAGAAAGCATGCAGAAAAAAACCGTGGCCACCGGCGCGCACATGGGTGTGGCGTTTGATGGCGACGCCGACCGCGCGATTTTTTCCACCGCCGCGGGCGAATTGGTCAATGGCGACGGCGTCCTGCTGGCCTTTGCGCGCTACTTCCGCGAGAGTGGCACGCTGAAAGGCCCGGCCATCGTGGGCACGACCATGGCCAACCTCGGACTGGAACGCATCCTGGAGCGCGACGGCCTGAAGCTCGCGCGCGTCCCCGTCGGCGACCGCTACGTACTGGAAGAAATGCTGCGCACCGGCGCCAACCTCGGCGGCGAACAATCCGGGCACATCATCCTGCTCGACGATGCCACCACCGGCGACGGCATGCTGACCGCGCTGAAAATCGCGTGTCTCGTCGCGCTGCGCGGCCCGCTGGAAAAACTGGTGAACGGCTTGAAAATTTTTCCGCAGACCATCGTCAACGTAAAAGTTTCGCAAAAGCCGCCGCTGGATTCGCTGCCGGAAGTTTCGCGCACGCTCGCGGAAGCCGAACGCGCCCTCGGCGATTCCGGGCGCATCGTGCTGCGCTACTCCGGCACGGAGCCGCTGGCGCGCGTCATGGTCGAAGCCGAAACGCAGGCCGACGTGGACCGCTGGTCGCAAGCCCTCGCCTCCGCCGTCCGCACCGCCATCGGCGCGTAGTACCGCAGGCACTCTTGCTTGCCCTGGGCCCCGTGAAGGGTCTGCGCGATTGCATCGATCCCAGCAAACGCCAATCGTTACTCAGAGTGTCGCAGCCAGGAGTGGCTGCGCTACATTCGCGGGAACTTTTTCGTCTCTGCCGACATTACAGTTATGAAAGCCAAAAGGCGCGCAAGAAAGCAGCTAGCGGCGCGTACTAACGGGTAGCACAGGCTTGTAGCCTGTGCTTTGCGGCGAGTGCCGGGCCCGTCGCGTTCACTCAGGACAAGCTGAAGCCCGGCGCAACAAGCTTCAAAATGAGCCGGCAAGATGCCGGCGCTACGTGACATGACGACGGACGAACAACTCGTGGAAGATTTTCAGCGCGGCTCGCGTGATGCGTTTGCTGAACTCTTCCGCCGCTACCGCGAAAAGATGTACGGCTTCTTCCGCCGCCGCACGGAAAATCCGGCACGCGCCGAAGAGCTGGCCCAGGAAACGTTTCTCGCCGCGCTGAAGGCGGCGCCGCGTTTCGAGCCGCGCGCGCTGGTGCGCACGTGGCTCTTCGGCATTGCCATGAATCTGCTGCGCGCCGACCGGCGGAAAGTGGGGCAGGCTTTCCAGCTTGCCTCTTTACCGTTGGACAAGGCATCTGCCACAGACTGCGACGCCGCGTCCGCACTGTGGGTGCGCGAAGCGCTGGCGCAGTTGGACGAGGACCATCGTGAAGTCCTCCTGCTGCGCGAATACGAACAGTTGAGCTACGCGGAGATTGCCGCGCTCCTCGCACTGCCGGTGAATACGGTGCGCTCGCGGCTATTTCGCGCGCGTATGGCGCTGAGGGAGTTGCTCGCGCCGCGGTCGCCAAGCCTCGGGACGCACGACCGCGCGGTGATGTAGCGGCGGGTTTACCCCGCCGCAGAATTTGGTGAAACACCCATGAACCACACAACGCATCCCATCGAACACGAAGACCTGATGGCCTGGCTCGACGGCGAACTTTCCGCGGAACGCGCGGAAGAAATCGCCGCGCACGTCAAGACGTGCGATGACTGCCGCGGCCTGGTCGAAGATTTCCGCCGCGTCTCTAATCAACTGGCTGCCTGGCAAGTCGAACCCGCGCCGACTTCGCTCGACGCCCGCGTCAGCGCTGCGTTGCAAGCGACAACGCACAAGAAAGCGCCCTTCGCACAGGCGAAGAAATTCTTCGCACTCCGGCCTGCCTGGCGACTCAGTGCGGTCGCTGCGCTGCTGCTGATTGTCGCGGCAATCTCCATTCCGAACCTGCTGCGCTCGCGCATCGCCTCCAACGAGGCGTCGGCAGTTAGTTCCTTACGTTCACTCAATACGGTGTGTCAGTCGTACGCATCCACCTACGGGGAATTCCCCGAAAGCCTCGCGCAATTGGGACCGGGCAATCCTCCTTCGAAAAATTCCGCCGATTTAGTTGACGGCGTTCTGGCACGCGGAGCGAAAAACGGCTACCTCTTTACCTATTCGCCGGGTCCGCCAAGCGCCAGCGGAAGGGTGTTGAGCTATACGATCACGGCGCATCCGCTTAATGCGGGGAAATCCGGGCAGCGGTCATTTTTTACGGACCAGTCCGGCGTAATCCGTGCAAGCACAGAACTGCTGGCGGACGCCGAGAGCACGCCGATCGGGGAATGGAGAACAGAGCAGCTTTCTGATAAGGCGCAGCTCGCTGCCAGTCGCGGGGCAAACGCCGCTGGCGAAAAACAAGCGCCTGCACAGCCTGGGCCGATGATCGTTCGCACAGGGTCGCTTGCACTGGTAACGAAAGAGTTCGACTCCACGCGCGCCGCGATTCAGCGAATTGTCGAAAATTACGGAGGCTTCTTCGGCCAGCTCAACGTTTCCGGGGAGGAGAACAACGGCCGAACGCTGACCGCGACGCTGCGGATTCCCGCTGAGCGCCTGGAAAAGGCGATGGCTGAATTGCGAGCGTTGGGGCGAGTGAAGGACGAAACACAGTCGGGCGAAGAGGTCACACAGCAGCACGTCGATCTCACTGCGCGGCTGGCGAACGCCCGCGCCACAGAAAAACGCTTGGTCGAGGTGCTTCAACAGCGTACGGGAAAAGTCGGCGACGTATTAGAAGTGGAACGCGAAATTGCGCGCGTCCGGGGCGAAAGCGAAAAACTGGATGCCGAGCAGCGCGGGCTGGAAAAGCAAGTTCGATTTGCCACCGTGCACATCCGCGTGACCGAGGATTTTCGAGCGCAACTTGAAGTCGCGCCGCCTTCTACCGCCTCGCGGCTGCGCAATGCGGCGGTGGAAGGTTACAAGTCAGCGGTGGAGAACGCCATCGGCGTCACGGAATTTTTGTTGGGCGCGGGGCCATCGCTGCTGCTCTGGGGATTGATTTTCTTCTGGCCGGCGCGGTTGCTGTGGCGGCATCTTCGTCGCGCCACGGCGGCCTGACACAGACCAATTGCTGCCGCGTTGCGCCTGGCACTTTGGTGCCGCGACAACACAACAGCAACAGCGATGCCGGCCTGGAGGCCGCCGCTGCGTGCGGCTTCCGATGCAATCTCTCCTGCTTATAAAGTAGTTCACCGAGCCTGCCTCGCCCGAGGTCGTCTCCAAAACACTGTAGATGGCGATGGGTTTTCGTGTGAGAAACAGTAGGCGAGGCAGGATGGTTCGCGCCGGCCCGCCGGCGCCTGCTTGTATCTCTTTTTATTTCAATAAATTGGAAGCGGGCACGATTGACTCTGCGGCTGGCATGAGTCTTGCTATATGCACAGTGCTGTCTCTGATTCCCGGGGTGGTTTCGGTCCCTCGCCATGGAGCCGAAACTTGTGGGGATACAGTGATACAGGGGGTCTCACCGCGAGACCCCCTTCGTATTTTCGCCCACTGGAGTTCTTCCAAAGAAAAGATCCAATCAAAATCAATCCGCAGATTACACAGATTCCACAGATTCCGAAGACAAACCCGAGATCCAACGCAGAAGCGCAGAGAAAGCCGTTGGCGTAACGTCGATCGAGATGGCGGTCTAAAGACGCGCCCCTACAAATTCCATTCCGGCGGGAAACATTCTTCGCAGGCCATCTGCGCCTGATCGAGGACGTCGAGGATCTCGCCCGGCTGCGGCAGCGCGTGCTCATGCGCGCCGCTCCACTGCGCGCGCAACGCGCCGTAGCGGTCGGTGACGAACACGCCGACGAGCGCCTGCCCCGCCGGGCTGAATGCGTTTTCCCCCAGGAATGCGCGCTGCGATTTTCCCGTGACGTCCGCGGCGATAATAATTTGTGCGGAAGAGTCTGCGAGAGCGGCAGGCGTTTCCGAAAAAATCACCAGTGCGACAGCCTCGCGCTCCTTCAATTCCACCGCGTGTTCATGCAGGCGTTCCACGTAATCCACGCACTGCCGGCAGTCCGCGTGCAAGAACACAATCGCCAGCGCGCGCTTCTGCTTGTAGTCCCACGCCTGCACGACGCGCCCGTCGGCGGCACGTGCGGTCAGGGGAGGAATCAATTGCCGCGGCTTGAGCATTTTTTCAATTCGTCCTGTCGCATTGTACAGCAGTTGTAGCCCGCCTCTTGAGAGGCGGGGCTCTGCATCTGAAAAACCCGCGTCTAAAGACGCGGGCTACAATGATTCGCTAATGAAAAAAGGCCCCGGTCTTGCGACCGGGGCCTTCGCTGCACTGCGGAGGTGGACACCGTTCATTGTCGCGGGCGCTGCGTGCAGCGCCCCTACGATGGCGGGCACTTCGCTTCGCTCAGGGCAAGCTGAAGCCGCGCCCTACATCGCACACGGAACAATCAATGGCACGGCGGGAGCAAGCTCCCGCACTCCAAGTTAGCTGCAGCCGGAGGTTTCGCCGCAATTGCTGCACTTGTAGCAGGAGCCGTTGCGAGTCATCAGGCTGCCGCAAGTGGCGCAGGTGGGCGCGTCGTCAATGGCAGCGAGCGGGCGCGGCATGTCCGCGGGCTGCGACGGCGTGACCGACTTGATGGCCGGACCGAGTTCCGGCGGCAGCGCCGGCGGCGCGGAAGCTTCCCCGTTGGTCAGGTCGCGTGCCACCAGATATTCGCGCGAAATAAATTTCCCGCCGAGCCACCGCGCGATGTAATCGAGCACCGACTTGGCATACGGAATTTCCAGGTTGCCGGTGAAGCCGGAAGGCTCAAAGCGCGTGTGGATGAATTTGTCGATCATGGCTTTCAGGGGCACGCCGTATTGCAGCGCGATGGAAACGGAAAGCGCGAAGCCATCCATGATTCCCGAGAGCGTGGAGCCTTCTTTGGCCATCTTGATGAAGATTTCGCCGGGGCCGCCGTCGTCGTACATTCCCACGGTGAGGTAGCCTTCGTGGCCGCCCACGCTGAATTTGTGCGTGATGGAGTGCCGCTCGGTGGGCAGCTTGCGCCGCGTGGCTTTGAATAATTCCAATTGCGGCGCTGCTTCCGCCTTTTTTTCTTCTTTCTTTCCGGCGGACATCAGCGGCTGGCTCTTTTTGGAGTTGTCACGATAAATGGCCACGGCCTTCAGCCCGAGCTTCCATGATTCGACGTAGGCCTGCATGACTTCGTCCACCGTGGATTCTTCGGGCATGTTGATGGTCTTGCTTATGGCGCCGGAAAGGAACGGCTGCGCGGCGGCCATCATGCGCAGGTGTCCGCGCCAGGAAATGGAGCGCCCACCGGAGGGCGGCGTGAGCGAGCAATCGAACACCGGCAGGTGCTCCGGCTTCAAACCCGGCGCGCCTTCGATGGTGCCTTCCTTGTCGATGTAAGTGACGATGGCGTTGGTTTCTTCCGGCGTGTAGCCCAGCTTCATCAGCGCCGCAGGCACGGTGTTGTTCACGATCTTGATGACGCCGCCGCCGACCAGCCTCTTGTATTTCACCAGCGCCAGATCGGGCTCGATGCCCGTCGTATCGCAATCCATCATGAAGCCGATGGTGCCGGTGGGAGCTAGCACGGTGACCTGCGAATTGCGGTAACCGAATTTTTCGCCGAGTGCCAGCGCTTCGTTCCACGTATCCTGCGCGGCGCGCAGCACGTGGGGCAGCACGTTTTCGGGCTTGATGGGACGCAGCGCGTCACGATGCATGCGCATGACGTCCAGCATGGGCTCGCGGTTCACGGAGTAGGCATTGAACGGGCCGAGGCGTTCGGCGATGCGCGCGGATTGCAAATACGCTTCGCCGTGCATCAGCGCAGTCACGGCGCCGCACATGTCGCGGCCGGCGTCGGAATCATAGGGCAGCGCCAGCGACATCAGCAACGCCCCAAGATTGGCATAGCCCAGGCCCAGCGGACGGAAGTCGTAACTGTTCTGCGTGATTTTTTCCGTGGGGTAGCTGGCGTTGTCCACGAAAATTTCCTGCGCAGTGATGGTGACGTCCACAGCGTGGCGGAAGCCTTCCACATCGAACGTGCCGTTGGGCGCGAGGAATTTCTGGAGGTTCAGCGAGGCGAGGTTGCAGGCGGTATCGTCGAGGAACATGTACTCGGAGCACGGGTTCGAGGCGTTGATGCGCGCGGTGTTCTTGCAGGTGTGCCAGCGGTTCACCGTGGTATCGAACTGCATGCCCGGGTCGCCGCAGTGCCACGCGGAATCGGACATTTTCTTCAGCAGCTCGCGCGCGGAGTATTTCTTGTGGGGCTGGCCGTCGGTGACGTTCTTGGTCCACCAGTCACGGTCTTCCTCGACGGCGCGCATGAATTCGTCCGTGACGCGCACGGAATGATTGGCATTCTGGTAGAAGATGGAGCTGTAAGCCTCGCCGTCAATGGAATGATCGTAGCCCGCCTCGATCAACTTG
>DASYRO010000364.1:0-5460 GCA_036004385.1 Candidatus Acidiferrales bacterium | reverse complement strand
AGCGGGCCTTCCGCGCCGCCGGTCAGGCAAATCAGGCCTGCGGTGAATGGGCGAACGTCCTCCAGCGCGACGGCGTATTCTTCCGGCGGCGCATTTTTCGGCGCGCGCATTTTCATCTGCGTGATTAAACGGCACAGATTTTGATATCCCTCGCGCGAGGCGGCCAGCAACGGATAGCGGAAGGTCAAGGGAAATGGTGATGCAACGGGCGCAGCGTGCTGCGCCCCTACGGCGTGTCTAATACTTTTGGCGAAATTTGAAATTCCTACGGTGGCTTCCGCGCCGATACATGCGCGCACGCCTTTTTTCTTGGCCGCCAGATGGAACCGCGGCGCGCCATACACGCCGTCGCGATCCAGCAAGGCCATGGCCGGCAAGCCGAGCTCCGCGCAGGCGTCCACCAGATCTTCGGGCACGGAGGCGCCTTCGAGAAAACTGAAGGCGGAACGGGCGTGGAGTTCAACGTACATATCGAAAAATGAAAATCGAAAACCGAAAATCGGTCAGTCGTACTCACCGCGGACGAACCACGCTTCGTCGGCGTGGTTGAAATAAATGCGATAAAAAGCAGCTACAGCACGTGCCGCATGGCGTTCCGCCGAGTCGCGAGCGGGGCTCGCAGTGTTGCCTGTGAATTCGATTTCGATGTCCCACACGTCGTGCTGCCAGCCGTCGGGCTGCCACCAGTCGCCTGACGTGTGCCAGGGCCCCGATGCCGCGCGCACTTTGCCGCGCAATCCGGCGAACGAAATGCGCGCGGGAACAGCGTCGCGCAATTCCACCACCGCGCGCGGCGGAGGACGAAACACACGCAGCGCCGTTTTGGGCGCAGCATCGAAGTCGGGGCGCGTCGCAATAGCCGCGTAACTTACTGTCGCGGGCGACGCCCCAAACCGCCGCATGCGGAAGGCTGTGTCGCGATGCGTATCCAGCAGTTCCACTGCGCCGACATTTTCCGCGCCGACGATGCCCGCGATACGCGCGAGCGTGACCTCCAGTTTTTGCGGGTCCGGCGCGAGCGGCGCGAACAATCCACCCTGCGCGGTGCGCGGACGCGCGGCGGCCAGCGTAAGCGTCATCTTGCGAATCGGCGCATCTGGCGGATGCGCGGCCAAATACAGCCGGAGCAAATTGAGCAAGATTTTGGAATCGCGCATGGGCACGGGCAGCCGCAACGTTTTTTCGTAGAGATTCACGTCGCCGGAAACAGCATCCAGCTCCAAACGCACACGGATTTCATTCGTGGCCAGCGCGTGTGCGGCCAGGCGCGCGCACAACTCGTCCAGCAAGCGGCCCAGCAGGAAGGACAGCGGTTCGAGCTCGTCCGCCGCGCATTCCAACTCCAGCGATTCTGTAAATTCGGCAACCGGTTCCGCGCGAATCAGCACGCGCGTGGATTCGCCGCGCGCGAGTTGTTGCAAATAAATCCCGGGCTGGCCGAGGCGTTCGGAAAGCTGCGCAGTGGGCAGCGCGGCCAGCGCGCGAAAATCGCGGATGCCCCAGCGCTCCAGCGTTTCCAGAATGTCCGGTTCGATGACCACACCGGGCAGGCCGCTGAGCGCGCTGACCGGCAGGCGGCCCAGAATTTCCGCTTCGCATCCCGGCGCAATCACGGTGACACCGCTGGAAAAACCACGCGCGGCGATCATTGCCGCGTCGGGATTGGCGGCTACACCAATGCGCGCGCGCAAACCGATTTGCGCAACGCGACGCGACAATTCCGCCGCGATTTTTTCCGGTGATCCGAAGAGCCGCTCGAGTCCGGCGAGGTCAAGCGCCAGCGTGTCGGCGGCGACGCGCTCCACGCGCGGCGACAAAGTTTCTGCTGTTTCCAGCAGCGCCGCCTCGGCCGCCGCTTCGAGCGCCGCAGAACGCCGGCGGATGAGCAGGGACGGGCACTGCTCCAGCAACGCGCGCGGCATATCCGGCTGCACGCCGGCGCGACGCGCAAATTCGTTCATGGCGACTAAAGTTTCCAGCGGTGGCTGGCCGTCGAGCACCACCAGCGCAAAACCGCGCAGGGCAGGCTCCCCGCGCAGGATGGCCTCCGCGGGAAAATCGGCGACGTAGATGCAGGCGTAGGGCATGGCTTTTGCCTGTAGGACAGGTCTCCAGACCTGTCGCCCAAAGAGCCGGCAAGATGCCGGCGCTACGGGGGGCGGACAGACCTAGAGATCTGTCCTACTGGCGATTTGTGGTTGGCAACGGTTCCGCAGCAAAATCCGGCGATGCAGTGAACGTGACCGAACAACGGTGCGCCGTGCGTTCTTCTCCGCTCTGCGCAGCCAGGAACGGTTCTTTGCGGAAATTTCCGAAGCGCGAGCGCACCACCTGCGTAGCAATTTGCTTTTCGGAAAACAACTTCGCGTGCGAAGGACTTTCTTCTTCAGCAACTGCCGCCGACCAATGCGAATTTTTGTGGCGCAACTCCAGCACCAGCGACGCGCAGGTGCTGGCGTGCGGTTGCTGTTCGAGCACGAGCAGCACGGTGGGCGTATGCTCCACGGCGCGGCGAAAACGGAACCACACGTTCAGCGGCACGCGGCGCACCGTTTGCGGCGCGAGCTCGCACAGGTCCAGCGCGACCAGACCGAAGCCTCCGCCCAGCAGCAGCCATTCCGCCGCGCGAAAACTCTGTTCGATGTTGGCGCAGCGCACCCACAGCAGACGGTCGAGCGCGACGCCGGCTTCGTGCGCGGAATGCGGATCGAAGGAGTCGCGCGCATCCACCAGCGCGCAGGCTTCGCCGCGCCCGGTAGCCGCCGCCAGCGTGGCCAGCAGCAAACTGGTGCGGCCGGAGCAGCGCGCGCCGCAAATTTCCACCAGGCTGCCGCGAGCGAGGCCCCCGGTGAGCGCGTCCACCTCGGCGATGCCGATGGAAACGGTTTCGCACGGCTCGAGGGAAGGCGCAGGCACAGCGGTAGGGAAACGTGTAGCGAGAATTTGTTGGAGAGCGGCAAACGGCATCGAGCACCTGGTAGGCAGACCCGGAAGAGCGGCGAAGTTCTCTAACAGTTTCGCTTTTTATTCGCCTAAGGGAAATTGTGCCTCACGTCCCGCGCCATGTCAAGACGAAGTGTGGAAGTGACGGTGTAGCCCGCCTCTTCAGAGGCGGGGATCCTCCGGTGACCGCAACCCCCGCGTCTAAAGACGCGGGCCGCCGCCAGAGCGGCGCATGTAGCGGCGACCGGCGACGCTGTTGCGCCGGTTGCCATGCCGCGCGCGGCGTTCCCGGCAGGTGGGCGCCACAGGGTGTTTTGCGCATCGAACTAAGTAAATGCCCAAACGGGAGAAAAAGAGCGGATCTGCTGCCGCCAGCGAACTTATCTCGCCGGGCGCGTCCATCGAAGAATTGCGCAAGGCCGCGGCGACTTGCCAGGCGTGCGATTTATGGAAGACGGGCACGCAGACTGTCTTCGGCGAGGGCGGCGGGAAAAATCCCAAAGTGATGTTCATTGGCGAGCAACCCGGCCACTCAGAGGATCTGGCCGGCTCGCCGTTTGTGGGCCCTGCGGGAAAATTGCTAGACAAAGCGCTGGAAGCCGCGGGGATTGACCGGCGCAAAGTGTACGTCACCAACGTGGTGAAGCATTTCAAGTGGGAGCCGCGCGGCAAGCGCCGCATCCACAAAAAACCGAACACGGTGGAGATTGCCGCGTGCCGCCCGTGGCTCGATGCGGAAATTGCGGCTATCGCGCCGCGCGTAATCGTTTGCCTGGGCGCGACGGCGGCACAGGCGCTGCTGGGACGCGATTTCCGCGTCACACAACACCGCGGCGAATGGGTTTCCTCGCCGCTCGCGGAATACGTGACGGCCACCGTGCATCCGTCCGCCATCCTGCGCGCGCCGGATGAAGAAACACGCCACGCCGAAATCGAACGCTTCATCGCCGACCTGAAAAAAATCGCCAAATTGCTATAAGCTGCTGGGCCCGCCAGGACTCATCCCGTTGCACCCTCGCCGCATTTGCGCTTCTCACTTGCAGCGCATCGCGATGTGCCGGATAATACCCGCTCAATAGTTCTTGCTCAGCCCCAGGCGGGTTTAATCATGCTTTGTCCCCACTGTCGAGCCTATAACTCGAACAACGCAGTCGTCTGCGAGCGCTGTGCCAAGCCGATCATCGAACCGGACGCTGAGGAAGGCGCCACCTTCGTCGTCATCCCTAAGCCTGCGCCGCTCCCCGCGTCCGATAGCGCACCGGGCAGCGCCGCAGGAACTCAAACTCCAACACCAGGTTCCGGTGCGGGCTCGTGGCACTCACATCCCGGAGGAGGGGTTTCCCTCCAGCCCGGCGGAGATTTTGGCCCGCGCTACCACATCGAAGCCATCCTCGGCGAAGGCGGCATGGGCACCGTCTACAAGGCTCGCGACAAGGACCTCGACCGCACCGTTGCATTGAAACTCATTCGTCCCGGCATGAGCCTGGACGAAAGCGTGCTCCAGCGCTTCAAGCAGGAACTGCTGCTCGCCAGCAAGATCAGCCACAAACACGTTCTGCGCATTCACGACCTCGGCGACGTGCAAGGGCTGAAGTTCATCTCCATGGCGTTTATCGAGGGCGAGGACCTGCATCACATTTTGAACAAGCAGGGCCGCCTGCCGGTGGAACGCGCGTTGCAGATTTCGCGCCAGCTTCTGGGAGCGCTCGATGCGGCTCACGGGGCCGGCGTGGTGCATCGCGACCTCAAGCCGCAGAACATACTGGTGGACGCCGCCGGGGAAATTTACGTGACGGACTTTGGTCTCGCGAAATCCTTGCATGCCAGCACGGCGGGCATGACGCGATCCGGCGAATTTCTCGGCACGCCTCGCTACATGGCTCCGGAGCAAGTCGAAGCCAAGCCGGTGGACAACCGCACGGACCTCTACGCCTTCGGCCTGATCCTCTACGAAATGGTGACCGGCGACATTCCCTTCAAGGCGGATTCGACGCTGGCCATGATGTACCAGCGCGTCAAGGTCAAGCCGGAAAGCCCGAAGCTGCACAATCCCGAGCTTCCCGATTTTCTTGTGCGCATCATCCTGCGTTGTCTGGAAGTGGACCCGGAGCGCCGCTACCAATCCGCCGCGGAAATCCTCGCCGACCTGGACGCGGCGCGCGCGCCCTCGCGGCGTTCGTCCTTGTCTTCGCGCAGCGTGCAAATCGTATTGCCGATGCCGGCGACGCGGCGCGGGTGGATGATCGTAGCCGGAAGCGCCGCGCTGGTGGTTACGCTGGCCCTGGCGATTCCTCCGGTGCGCCACTGGATTTTTTCTCGGGGAAGCGGCGCCGAAGCGCCCGTGACTTCGAAGGCGGTCAGCGTGCTCGTGGCCGACTTCACGAATCATACGGGCGATCCGATTTTCGATGACACCCTGGAGCCGATGGTGAACTTCGCGCTGGAAGGCGCCAGTTTCATCAACGCTTACAACCGCGGTTCGGCGCGAAAGCTCGCGCAGAAACTTCCAAATCCGAC
>DASYRO010000363.1:0-5402 GCA_036004385.1 Candidatus Acidiferrales bacterium | reverse complement strand
CGGCAAGCACGCGCCTTTCCGCGACGAGTTGTTTGATTCTAGCTACCTCTTTGTCTGACCATTCACTCATGCTGGGTACTCCCTTCGACGGAGCCACTTCCAGCCTGAATGATACCGAAATAACCATTAACTGCCTACTTTCTCAAAATGAGTCACTACCAGCTTCCGCACTCCAGGGTTTCACTCCAGGGTTTGTGGTAAAGTACTCGGTTCATGGAAGCCCAGTGCGGACATTGCGGCACGAAGCACACGCTGAACGATAAGCAGGTCGGAAATCATACCAAGGTGCAGTTCAAGTGTTCGGGCTGCGGGCAGATGACGGTGGTCAACGTGGCGCTGCGGCCGGACCGCACGCGTTCGTCCACGCCGCTGCCAGGGTTTGCCCGCTCGGAAGGCGCGCACGAGGTACTGGCCGAGATGCTGAAGGATGCGCCGGAGCTGAAGCTCCCCGCGGACAGAATCATTTCGCTGGCGGTGACCTCCGGCCTCTCCAATGGCACCGTGCACACATTGAATAAGCCGCGCGTGATTCTGGGCCGCCGCGGCGGTGGAGCGGATTTCGAAGTGGACGATCCGGAAGTCTCCCGCTGGCACTGCGCCGTGGAAGTAAAAGACGGCGCTGTCTGGCTGAAGGATTTGGAGTCCACCAACGGCACGTATTACGATAACGAACGCACGCGGGCGGCGATGCTTCAGGACGGAATCGAGTTCCGCATTGGCTCGACGATTCTGCGGGTGAACATTTCACCGAAGCGATAGCGTTCCGGCAAAATGGAACGGAACCAGGGAGCGGCGCTGCCGCAAACGAGCGTCGCGGGACGGGTGATCGTCACTACATGGCAAACATCGGACGGTATGAAATCATTGAAGAGTTGGGCCGCGGGGCCATGGGCGCGGTGTACAAAGCGCGCGATCCCCAGATCGGCCGCACCGTAGCCATCAAAGTCATCATCACCACCAATCTATCCAAGCCCGACCTCGAGCATTTCAAGCAGCGCTTTTACCGCGAAGCGCAGACCGCCGGGCAGATGTCTCATCCGGGCATCGTCACCATCTACGACATCGCCGAAGAAGAGTCCGGCCAGCCGTACCTGGTGATGGAGTTCGTGCCGGGCACCACCTTGGAGACGCTGCTTTCTTCCGCCGCGGAAGCAGAACGCTACGGACTGAAGCCCGGTGCGGAGGCCTTTCCTGTTGACGTCACCCTCGACGTCGGCATGCAAATCGCCCAAGCGCTGGACTATGCGCACCGTCAGGGAGTCGTGCACCGCGACATCAAGCCGGCAAACATTCTCGTGGCGCGAGAAGAATCCGAGACTGGCGATTCCGGAGGCTCCCCGCGCTTGCGTGTGAAAATCGCCGACTTCGGCATCGCCAAGATTGCCGGCACTAATCTGACACAGACCGGATTGATGATGGGCACGCCGGCATTCATGTCGCCGGAGCAAGTCAGCATGGGACCGGTGGATTCCCGCAGTGACCTTTTTTCTCTCGGCGGCATGCTCTACTGGATGTTCACCGGACAAAAGCCGTTCCCGGGAGAATCGCTCACGCAAATTACGTTCAAGGTGGTTTTCGGCGCGCCGTTGCCGGTGGCTTATGTGAATCCGAAACTGGTGCCGGAACTGGATGTCGTAATTTCACGATGTCTCGCGAAGAATCCAGATGATCGTTACCTCACGGGCCGCGAACTAGCCGCGGACCTGGAACTGGTCCGCGCAGGCAAGCCGCTGAAGACTACGTTGGCGCCTGTTTCCGATATCACGGTAATGGAGTCGAACCCGCTGCCCGTTGTGGCTGCCGGGCTGCCGCCAGGACAGCGCCTGCCGCAAACGCCGCTGCCGTATTTTACGGATAGCACCGTGCGCGTCGGCTCGCAACAGCCCGGAACGCCGCCGCAGGCGGCTGCACAGGCCGCAACCGCAGGGTCTGTTGCGCCACAGGCCGCGCCTGCTGCCGCGCCCGTGAAGAAATCGAACTTCGCTCGACTCGGCGTAGCCGCGGGAGTGCTGGTGCTCGCAGCCGCCGGGTACTTCCTTCTGCAGCGCAAAGCGCCGTCGGCCGAAACGCCCGCGACGACCACAGCCGTTTCGCAGCCCGCGCCGGTGCAGCCGCAAGTGAACGTTCCGCCACCTCCGGGGGAGCCGTCGAAATCCCCGGCCACCGGCGCAACGCAGCCTGCGGGAGCAGCGAGCCCGCCAAAAACGGAAGCGGCAAAGAAAGCACTTGCAAAGCCCGTCGCGGAAAAACCAGCGGTGGGCGCCAAGTCCTCGATGCAAATCGAGTGCCGCCACAATTTCGACGAAGCCACGCTCACGATCACTGTGGACGGCAAGCCCCTGCTGACTGAAACTCTGTCCAACAGAAAACCGCTCACGCTGACGCGGCCCGTTCCCGCCGGACAACACAAGGTCGCCGTGCACGTGGTTTCTGAAAAAGCGAAGTTTGATCAGCAGGCGGAAATCCCCGGCGAATTTGCCGCCGACGGGACGCGCTCGCTGGTCATTGAGTTCGGAAAATTCTCAGGTATGGGTTTGCGCAAACCGAAGCTGGCACTGAAGTGGGGGAGTTGAAAAAGGGTGTAGAGTTTAGGGTGTTGGGTGTGGCAAGCCTCAGAGCGGTTCCTTCTCTATGTAAGAAATCCTCTAAATAGCGCCGGCAAGAGTTATTCGCATAGCAGGTGGATCCTATTTCCGTCTTGCCAGAAAAACCGACGCGAAGGTGAACTGGGAGCCGGGATGGCGGCGATCGAGTGCGAAGCGCTCGCCTGTGTCGGCGAGCGGCTTGCCGTCGAGATATTCGAGCCCGCTGGCGGCGACGAGTCGCTCCACTTCCGCGAGGTCGCGCACCGCATCTTTCACCGGTGCGTCGGCGCCGAAATCAAACGTCAGCGCAAAAATCCCGCCGGGCTTAAGCAGGTCCGCCACGCGCGCCACGATGAGCGGCTGCGCTTCTTTCGCGATGTGCTCCAGCACACTGAAGGAAATTGCCGCGTCGAATTGCCCCCACTCCGCCGGTGCAGGCGTAGTGACCAAATTGTGCGTGGTCGCGCGCAGCTTCCATCCACGACGTTTGGCCACCTGATTCGTCCAATCAGAGAGGGTCGCGTCAATGTCCAGGCAGTGCACGTCGCTCCCGGCCGACGCGAGATAAAACACCGGGATGGTCGCGGCGCCGCCGAAATCGAGCACTCGGAACGTCTCGCGGGTGCCACGCGCAGCGAGAATGCAGGCCAGCCCGCGGGCATATTCCCAGAGTTTGTTTTCGCGCACCCAGTAGCGGTGACGCAGGATGCCGTTGACCGCGTAGCGCGTGCCGGAAAGCCCCAGCCGCAGGGCGAACCGCCGCAGTTGACCGGCCATCGGCTCCGCCGGTGGCCTTCGCAGGTCGTCGGGCGAATATGTCTTGCTTGGAAATTCCGCGGCATTCATGCGCGGAGAATGTAGCACAGTACGTGGGACAGGCGTCCACGCCTGTCCGTCGTTAAGTTCGCCGTCGTTGTAAGTGCATCTGGACAGACCCGGAGGTCTGTCCTAGATTTCGGGCTCGATATGTTAAATTAGGGCGCAAGAAAACGGGCGCAGTGAACCCAATGAGACAGATCGGCCGGTACCATATCGTCGAAGAGCTGGGCCAGGGAGCGATGGGCGCGGTCTATAAGGCAAGCGACCCTATGATGGACCGCGTCGTCGCCGTAAAAACGATTTTGTCTACGGCGCTCTCCGGCCCGCTGGCCGGCGATTACCGCGAGCGATTCTTCCGCGAAGCCCGCGCCGCGGGCCGCCTGGCGCATCCCGGTATTGTCACCGTGTACGACGTAGCCGAACAGGAAGGCACTCCTTTCCTGGTGATGGAATTCATTCAGGGCCATACGCTCGAAAAAATCATGGAAACGGGCGAGCGGTTCGATGAGAGTCACATCCTGGAGTTCGGGCAGCAAATCGCTGAGGCGCTGGACTACGCGCACAAGAGCGGCGTCATCCATCGCGATATCAAGCCCGCCAACATCATGATTACCGCCGACGGCCGGCCCAAGATTACGGATTTCGGCGTGGCCAAGCTGGCTGCTTCGCAAGTGACGACGACGGGTCAACTGATGGGCACGCCCGCCTTCATGGCTCCCGAGCAATTTACCGGCGCGCGTGTGGACGGCCGCGCCGACCTCTTCGCGCTGGGCGTGATTCTCTACTGGCTGGCTACTGGCGACCGGCCGTTCACCGGCGAGACGCTGATGGCTATGTCCTACAAGATTGTGCATACCGACCCGGTGCCGCCGCGCAAGTTGAATCCGGGAATTCCGCGCGATTTTGAAAACGTGATTCTCAAGTGCATGGAGAAAGATCCTGCGGCGCGGTACCAGAGCGGCGAAGCGCTGGCCCGCGACTTGCGCGCCATGCGCGAAGGCCGCGCGCTGGACACACTGAACCGCGACCGCCTAGCCGCGGCCGCCGGCGTGGAGAAAACCGCTCTCTCCACCGCCCCGCCAATGGTTTCAGATCTCGCGGAAGATGCGATGGACACCGCGGAAACTATCGCCGTCGTGCAGCCGAAATCGCGGATCGCTGCACCGCCTGCGTCGCCGCGAAGTGCTGTTGCGCAACAACCCGCCGTGAGCGCGACACGACACGCGGGCGGAGAACACGCCAGCCGGCGCATGTGGCTGGTGTTCGCGGCGGTAATCGTCGTTGCGCTGTTGGCTGCCGCGGTTCTGAAAAAGCTTAGCGCGAACGTGGTCACAACTACGCCGCCGCAGCAAGCCGCACAGGGATCCGTCACTGGGCCTGCCAATATCCCCGCTCCGGTGGCGCCGCCTGCCGCGCCCGGACCCGGATTCGCCGGCGAGCCGCCCGACGTGCTGAAAGACAAGGCCGATGCTGAGCGCACTGCGGAGAAAGTGAGAAAGGAGTCCGCGAAAATTGCCGCGGACGCCAAGCACGCCACGGGACTGAATCTGGAGCTGACTGCGACGGAACGCGCCATGGTCGTGCTCACTCCTGACCACGGGCCGGCCGCGTCCTACCAGATGCAGCCGGGTAATAGCGTCAGCGCGAAGGCCGAGCAGGAAATGAAGCTGTTCACGGACAACGCCGGCGCGCTGCAGTGGAAAATGAACGGCAAGACGCAGCCGTCCTTGGGCACGGGGCACGTCGCCGCCAGCGCACGCATCACCCCAGCTGGAGCGGAGACACTCTGGTCAGGCGACGCCGCCGCTATGGCCAGGAAATTCGGCAAAACGCGCCCGCCGCAAGGGCCGGAAGCCCCCGGGGCCGCCGTAGCCAACGGAGTGGATGCGTCGCGCATACGACGCGAAGTTGGCCAGCAGGTGAGAGCCGGCATGGTTCCACTGCGAATCGAACTCCGCGGGATTCCCCTTATGCTGGAGGTCTTCGTTCAGATAGACG
>DASYRO010000362.1:0-6826 GCA_036004385.1 Candidatus Acidiferrales bacterium | reverse complement strand
CGCTCTCCGCGCCACCTCCTGAACCTTCGGGACCGTCAATGGAAATGCCCAGCTTCTCGTTGCGCGAATCGCGAATCGCATTGAGCGCGAGGTTGGTGGCAATGCGAAAAAGCCACGTGGTGAACTTCGCGCTCGGCGCGTACTTTTTCCGCGCGCGATACACGCGCAGAAAAACTTCCTGCGCCAGGTCTTCGGCGGTGGCCGCGTCGCGCACCATGCGAAACAGGAAATGCACCAGCGGCGTGCGGTATTTTTCCAGCAGAAGCTCGAAGGACACATCGTCCCCCGCCTTCACGCCCAGCATCAGTTGGACGTCGCTCCTGGCCATCGCCTCCACATCGTATCAAACCCTATTCCTTGCAGAAAGTTGCATGGGAGCCGCTGTTTGCCGTTCCACGTTTTGTTTGTCCCCACATGCATTTGGCAGGGCTTTGTCTGGGCCTGGTAATAAACTACTACCTCGATCTGAGGCGTTCGAAATGACACACCCCAGCCTGGTTCTGCGTCCAATTTCAAGCAGCTCGTCTCCGCCGATTGCTTTCACGACCGCAAGACTCGCCCCGCCATCTTGCACCGCGAAAATAATGCCTGCTTCTACTGCTTAAAGGACCTTCGTCCCGAATCCGCCGCGTTCGACCACGTCGTGCCTGTCAGTAATGGCGGCGACAATTCCTTCCGCAACGTCGTCGCGTGCTGTTTCGACTGCAACTCCCGCAAGCGCAATCGTCCCGCCGCCGACTTCCTCCGCGAAATGTTCCGCACTGGACGGCTCTCTGACGACGAACTCGACGCCCGCATCACCGCTGTCGAATCTCTTCAGTCCGGCCGTCCGATTTCGTACTTGTAGCGGCAACCGACGCGGTTTGTGCGACAGTTGCCAGGGTCGCGGCGTAATAACAATGCCCACCTGCCACAAGCGGGCAGGTATGCGCTACATGTGGATTGCGGGACGTAAGTCCCGCCCTGCTTCGCGCAACGTCAAGAGTAAATTCGACTGGCGGCGTCAGCTAACCGGGAATGGCCAGTACGTGGGTTTCACCTACCGCGATGGGACCGATTTCCTGGATGGGCTTGCCTTCCAGATCGGTGAGTTGATAGCCGAATTCGTTCAGCACATTCCGGCAGGTGGCGGCTGCTTCTTCGTTGTGAATCTCCGCGCAGATCACGGTCTTCCTTTTTTGCAGAATGGAACGCGCGCCCTCGAGCGCTCGCCCCTCTTCTCCTTCCACGTCGAGCTTAATGAAATCGGGAAATTCGTGCGCGGCGACAAAATCATCCAGGGTGATCGTCTTGAGCTTCAGGGTCGGCCACTTTGTTTCTCCATGGGAGATGGCCGAACCGTAGGCGTTGTCGGTCAGGGAGAATTCAACTTCTCGTTCCCGGTCGCTCACCGGACTCGGCACGATGGTGATGTTTTGCAGACCATTCGCCTGGATATGTTTGCGGATTTCCGCGACCGCGTGCGGCGCGGGCTCAAAGGAGTACACATGCTTCGCCTTGCGGGCCATCAGCAGAGAGAGGTAGCCGATGCTGGCGCCCACGTCGTAGCAAATAAAGCCGGGATAAACCACACGGTCGATGGCCATTTGATTATCGAGTTCGTAGGTTCCCCGGATGTGCGCGTGCGAGATGTGCTCGCTGGTTGCCAGGCGCATCCCTTCCATCGGACCGGATTCAATCCGCACATCCTGATTCCCCATGCCGACGACGCCGGAAAAAAGCTTCCGCGAAACGCGATCTACAAAACGGTGGCGGTGGACCCAATCTTTGATGAAGCGTGGAGTGCATCGGGCCGCGAACAGTGCCAAGGAACGGTTAAGCACGCAATCTCCTCGCGCCGGCGAACGGCGCACGCTGTAATTTTACAACGCGAGCGCCTCTTCCCGACAACTCCTCAACGCCACCGCGTTGTGTAGTAGAAACGAGCGCCCTTATCGTGCAGCTTCCTGCGCCTCTACTCAATGGCCGAGCTAGAAGAGGAAATGC
The DNA here is from genome assembly GCA_036004385.1 of Candidatus Acidiferrales bacterium. Taxonomy (GTDB): domain Bacteria; phylum Acidobacteriota; class Terriglobia; order Acidiferrales; family UBA7541; genus JACQDE01. The sequence continues at coordinate 4,840 of DASYRO010000362.1, read as the reverse complement.
AACGCGGCCAGGAGCGCCACGCCGACGAACACGATCACCGCCATGCGGATGCCGGGCTCTTTGTTGACTTCGGGCATCAAGTCGCTCGCGGCGACGTAAATGGTTACGCCAGCGGAAAGCGGCAGCGCGTAACCGACTTCCGCGCGCAGCACGTTCATCAGCAGCACGCCGGCGAGCGTCGCAGCGCCGAGCGCGGCGGAAGAAAGCATAGCCACGCGGCGCGTCTGTCCGCTGGCGAGCATCAGCGACGCGACGGTAAATCCCTCCGGCAGCTTGTGCAGCACGACGGCGAAAAAAATCACCACTCCCAGCCAGGACGAAATCAAAAACCCCGAGCCAATGGCCACGCCGTCAAAAAACGCGTGAATAGCCAGGCCGCCCAGCGCGATGAATCCGACGTGATGCTCGGCCATTTCTTCCACGTGCGTTTCTTCGCCGAAATGGAAATGCGGCGCGACAGTGTGCTCGAAGAAATGAACGATGAGATAGCCGATGAGCACGAAGAGCAGCGACACGTCGCCGGCCAGATGAAACGATTCCGGAATCATCTCCAAGAACGCCACGCCGAGCATGAAGCCGGCGCCGAGGGCGACAAAATACTTCAGGTAGTCGCGAGGCCATTCCCGTCGTGCAACGAAAAAACCGCCCAGCCACGTCGCGGCCGCGGCGGCGGCACCGAGCAGAATGGCCAAGAATGTGTGCGACTCGCTCATGAGCTCAGCCGCTGTGGCGGAAAAGAATTACGTCGCCGTCCTGCACGATGTATTCCTTTCCTTCGATTTTCACGTGGCCCTGTTCGCGTGCGCGGGCAAGCGACCCGGCGGCAAGCAAATGATCCCAGCGCACGACTTCCGCCTTGATGAAGCCGCGCTCTAGGTCGGTATGAATGGCGCCGGCGGCGCGATGCGCGTTGGTGCCGCGCTCGATGGTCCACGCGCGGACTTCGGGATCGCCGCAAGTAAAAAACGAAATCAGCCCCAGCAGCTCGTAGGTCGCGCGGAGCACGCGGTCGCGGCCGGGCTCAGCCAGTCCGTAGCCGGACATCAGCTCCGCGGATTCGTCGTCGGAAAGCTCGGCGAGTTCGGCTTCGATTTTTCCGCACAGCGGCACGACTTTCGTATTGGGCTTGGCGGCCAGCGCGGCGAGATCGTGTTTTTCGACGACGCGGTCTATTTCGCCGACTTCATCGTCGCCGAGGTTGATGACGTAGAGCATGGGCTTACGCGAAAGAAACATGAAGCCGGTTAGGATTCTATTTTCCTCGGACGAAAATTCGACCTGGCGCAGCGGCGTTTCCGCTTCGAGTGCGGCCTTGGATTTCAGCAGCGCGGCTTCTTCGCGTTCGAGTTGCGGCTCGGGCTTTTTTTTCAAATCGCGTTCCAGGCGTTCGAGGCGGCGAGTGAGCTGCTCGAGGTCATTGAGCATCAGTTCGACGTCCACGCTATCGGCGTCACGCGCGGCGTTGAGACTGCCGGATGGATGCGGGTGCACAGGGTCGTCGAAAAGACGCACGACGTGGGCCAGGCAATCCACCTGGCGCAACTCGGTCAGAAACGCGGAGTCCTTCGCGCGGTCCTTCGCCAGTCCGCCCACGTCCACGTATTCCACGCTGGCGTGCGTGACCTTTTTGGGATTGTAGAGCGGAACGAGTTGGTCGAGACGCTTGTCGGGGACGGTGGCAACGCCGATGTGCGTCGCTGCGTGAGCGGCCTTCGCATCCAGATGCACGCGCGTGAGAATTTTGAAGAGACTCGTCTTGCCAACGAGAGGCAGGCCGATGATTCCAGTTTTCATTCCGCGGGAATCTTAGCATACGAAAGATAGAACCACGGATGAACACAGACGAAATCAAAACGCGGAGCGCACAATGAGGAAGAGACCAACGAGGCCGAGGAGGAGCACTGCAAGTTCCAGTGAAGTGGAGATGCCGTGGAGTCGGCTGAATTGCGCGCGCAACAGATTATCTTGCGGCGTGGCGTCCACCGAGCCGAATGTCGAAGACATTTGCGCGCGAAGGCCGGCGATGCGCGGCGTAACGACGTGCTGCGAAACAACCGTGAGCAACAGCATCAGAATCACTAGGACGACGGCGGGACGCGCCAGTGCTGATACGCTCCGCGTTTGCACCAGCGACGCGCCAATGTAAATCACTCCTGCGACGCAGCCGAAAAAATGCAAGCGCGTGAGGGCCATGCCGACCAGCGTCCCGGCCAGTTCGCGCGTCGGCAATAGGGCGAACGCGCCCGGCGCGACAGCGAAGCTGAGAAACAGGATTCCGCCCGTCCATGTGCCCAGCGCGAAAACCTGCAAGAAACGTAGGATGGTTGCCATGGACAATTTCCGTTAGAATGACGGCTTGCTGTGCGAATACCGGGCGCAGCAAGCAGCGCCTCTACTTCGATCGGAGCAGTCGGCACTCAGAGTGACAAAAAATGGTGGGCGACTAAGGACTTGAACCTTAGACCTCCCGCGTGTGAGGCGGGCGCTCTAACCACTGAGCTAGTCGCCCAAGGAAATTTACGGTAGCAGAAGCGAAAGGAATCTTCAACCGAGGCGGGACCGGAGGAGAAGCGAGATTCTTCGTCCCAGCATAAACCGCCGGGACTCAGAATGACAACGAACGCGCGATGACGACGACAACGGCCAATCAAATTGCGCAACTGCAGCGCTCGATCGCCACGGTGATCAAGGGCAAGGATGAAGCCATCGAGCTGGCGCTGGTAGCCCTGCTGGCGCGCGGGCACTTGCTTATCGAAGACGTGCCCGGCGTGGGCAAGACCACGCTGGCGCAGGCGCTGGCGCGGTCGTTCGACTGTTCCTTCCAGCGCATTCAGTTTACGTCGGACATGCTGCCCTCGGACGTCATCGGCGTGAGCGTGTTCAACCAGGCCAGCCGTCAATTCGAATTCAAGCCCGGGCCGCTCTTTGCCAATATCGTGCTGGCCGACGAAATTAACCGCACCACGCCGAAGACGCAGTCCGCACTGCTGGAAGCGATGAACGAAAGCAATGTGACCGTGGAAAATAAAACGCACGCGCTGCCGCAGCCGTTCATGGTGCTGGCCACGCAGAATCCCATCGAGCATCACGGCACCTATCCGCTGCCGGAATCGCAGCTCGACCGTTTCCTGATGCGCATCCGCATGGGGTACCCGTCGCGCGCAAGCGAAAAAGAAATCATCCGCAATCACTCGGGACTCGCCGCGGCGAGCGCGCTCACGCCGGTGATGCGCGCGGCAGACGTTGCGGCGATGCAGGCAGCGGCGCAAAACGTCCGCGTGGATGAAAGCCTTCTCGATTATGCGCTGGGCATCGTCGAACGCACGCGGCAATCCGAACACTTGAGCCTCGGCATCAGCCCGCGCGGCTCGGTGATGCTGCATCGCGCGGCCCAGGCGCTGGCGTTTGTCGAAGGGCGCGACTTCTGCCTGCCCGACGACTTCAAGCGGCTGATCGTGCCGGTGTTCGCGCACCGCATGGTGGTGAGCTCGAAGTACGCGTCCACGGCAAAGAAAATGGATCAGGCGGAGGCAATCCTGAATGACATTCTGGAATCGACGGCAGTGCCGATGTGAAGAGGAAGTGGCGAGTGGCTCGTGACTAGTGGCTAGCAAAAAGTGGCGAGAGGCGAGGAGTTCCCTTCGCTCATTTTCCTTGCAGGCGGCGATTCAGCTCATCCATCCAGTTCACGACGATGACCAGTTGGCGCGGTGCGGCATCGGTCTGTCTGAGTTGGACCATCACGAAGCGCTGGTCGTCCGCCGAAAGGCCGTAGGTGCGGCCATCGAGGAAACGTCCTTCGAAGAGCATCCTCGGCTGCCGCGGGGTGAAGCCGGGCGAAAGCGCATAAGGCACCAGCATCATCTTATTGCCATTCCTGTAGAAAAGTTCGCGGCCGTTGTGGGCCCAGCGCGCGTTGCGGCCGCCTTCGGCGGAGACACGAACTTTGTGGCCGGGTCGGGGAAAGGACTGGACATAAATCTCGTCGCGGCCGGATTCATCCGAGGTATAGGAGATCCACCGGCCGTCCGGCGAAACGACGCCCTCGTGCTCGTTGAAGGGAGAGCGCACCAGCGGCTGCGGCGTTGCATTGGGATGGACGGGCTGGAGCCAAAGATCAGAATTGGACTTCGGATCGGTAGTTGTATAGACAAATAGGCGACCGTCCGGCGAAACGGAATCCGGGTTTGCCGCCTGAGGCGCGAATGGCTCATCGTCGCCGGCGCCATCGGCCGGCTTCCAGTAGACGCCTCCGCGATCCGTAAGAAAAAGAACGCGCTTGCCATCGTGAGTCCAGATGGGCACTTGGTTGTTGCCGGTCTGCGCAGTCAGACGTGTCAAGGTGCCGCGAATGGGGTCGGCAATCCATATATCGTCATTCGCGGCGGTGATGCTTGCGGCAATGTATTTGCCATCTGGACTAACACTAATGGCGCGATAGTGTTGCGGAGGAATGGGGATAGGAGTCACGGCACCATTGCGATCCACCCAGACCAGTGTTTGATCCTGCTGTTCGGCGGCCCCTGCTACATAAGCCAAGCTTCCACTCGATGAGACGGCGTATTGCGCCGCGCCAGTCGAAGGCCTCCAACTCACTCCTTCGAGAATCGTAATCGCGGAGCCAGCGGGCTGTAGTGTCTGGAGATTGAACGGCATTGCCAGAAGCGAGTTGGCCCGCGCGAAAATGATGTGTCCCGAGGAAACATACACCGGAGCGCTCCCGCCTTCGGCGACGATGCGATGCGGGCCGCCGTCCAGAGGCTGGACCGCGATTTGCGCGTCATCAAAGGTGGTGGTCTTGAGAGTTTTGACGGTGAAGAGAATGGCCTTGCCGCCCGGG
>DASYRO010000361.1:0-2911 GCA_036004385.1 Candidatus Acidiferrales bacterium | reverse complement strand
CGCGCGCGAGGAGCAGCTCTGCTGCCCGGTGGCGTACGACGCGAAATTCCTAGCGGCCATTCCGCAGGAAATTCTTGAGAAGGACTATGGCTGCGGTGATCCGACTCGGTACGTGCGCGAAGGCGACACGGTGCTCGACCTCGGCAGCGGAGGCGGAAAAATTTGCTACATCGCGTCGCAAATCGTCGGGCCGCGCGGCCACGTGATCGGCGTGGATTTCAATCCGGAAATGTTGGCGCTTGCGCGCAATCATCAGCCGGACGTGACCAATGCAATCGGCTGGAATAACGTGACCTTCCATCGCGGGCGCATCCAGGACCTCGCGCTGCCGCTCGATGAAGTGGACGCGTACCTCAAGGCAAATCCGGTGCGGTCAAGCACGGAGCTGAGCCGCTTTGAAGATTTCCAGTCGCGCTTGCGCCGCGGCGCGCCGATGATTGCCGACGAATCGGTGGACGTGATTATTTCCAACTGCGTGCTGAACCTGGTGCGCGAAGAAGACCGCGAGCAACTGTTCCGCGAAATGTTTCGCGTGCTGAAACGCGGCGGGCGGGCGGCCATCAGCGACATCGTCTCCGACGAGCACGTCCCTGAAAAAATGAAGCAGGACGCCGAGCTGTGGAGCGGCTGCATCGCCGGCGCGTTCCAGGAGACAACGTTTCTGGCCGCGTTCGAGCGCGCGGGATTCCACGCCGTCCATCTCGACAAGTACGACGCGCAACCGTGGAAAACAATTCGCGGAATTGAATTCCGCAGCGTCACGGTCACCGCGCGCAAAGGCAAGCAAGGGCCATGCCTCGAGCGCAACCAGGCAGTGATGTACAAAGGCCCGTGGCGCAAGGTGGAAGACGACGACGGGCACACGCTCCTGCGCGGGCAGCGCATGGCCGTCTGCGACAAGACTTATCGCATCCTGACCGGCGAGCCGTATGCCAAGGAGATTGTTCCCGTGCCCCCGAGAAAAGAAGTGCCGCTGAAAAAAGCGCGGCCGTTTGCGTGCGGCGAATCTTCGCTGCGCGCCCCGGCGGAAACAAAAGGCAAACGCTACCGCAAAACGGTGAACGCCGCGGCTGCGTGCGCGCCGGGATCGGGTTGCTGCTGATGTGTTGCGCGCGGGCGCAGCCCGCCGCGGCGGGCGCCCCTACGGATCATTGTTACAGGACAGGAGATTCCCATGGAGACTTATTACCATCCGCCCGACCTCGGAAAATTCGCGGAAATGGGCAAGGGCAATGCGGAGCTTTGGCAGAAATTTATGAGCTATTACTCGGCGGTGTTTGCCGAAGGCGCGCTCAGCGAGCGAGAGAAGGCGCTGATCGCGCTGGGCGTGGCGCACGCCGTGCAATGCCCGTATTGCATTGATGCTTACACGCAGGCGTGCCTCGAAAAAGGCTCGAACATCGAGGAGATGACCGAGGCGGTGCACGTGGCCTGCGCCATTCGCGGTGGCGCGTCGTTGGTGCACGGCGTGCAGATGCGCAACGTCGCGGAGAAATTGTCGATGTGATGTTTTGTTTGCAAGCGGACGGGCGCAGCATGCTGCGCCCCTGCGCGCGAAGGATATGTTAGTTACGCTCAAATCTCGCATGAACCCGCTGGCATCGGCGGAAGAACAATTGCGCGTGCTGTCGGCGCGCAATGGATTTACTGCGTTTGAGGAAAGAATGCGCACGATCGGACTTGCGCCGCTGCGCGCCACAGGCATCACTGTCTTTCAGATCAACGTGGGAAAATTGTGTAACCAGACGTGCGGGCATTGCCACGTAGACGCGGGGCCGGACCGGCGGGAAATTATGTCGCGCGAGACAGCCGAGCAGTGCATCGCCGCGCTGGCGCAAACCGAAATTCCCACCGTGGACATCACCGGCGGCGCGCCGGAGCTGGCGCCTTGCTTCCGGTTTCTCGTCGAGGGATCGAAAAAGCTCGGACGGCGTGTGATTGACCGCTGCAATCTGACGATCCTGCTCGTGGCGTCGCAGGCCGACCTGGCGGAATTTCTTGCGCGACATCAGGTAGAAATCATTGCCAGTTTGCCTTATTACAGCGCGGCGCAGACCGACGCGCAACGCGGCGAGGGCGTTTTTGAAAAATCCATTCGCGCGCTGCAAATGCTGAATGGACTCGGCTACGGAAAAGAAAATAGCGGATTGAAACTGAATCTGATTTACAACCCGGTGGGAGCATTCCTGCCGCCGAAGCAGGAAGCCATCGAAAAGCAGTTCAAGCGCGAGCTCGCGCAGAAGCACGGCGTCGTATTCAACAGACTCTACACGATCACGAACATGCCCATCAGCCGCTTCCTGGAATTTCTGCTGAACACGAACAACTATGAAGGCTATATGGAGCGGCTGGTGAACGCGTTCAATCCAGCCGCGGCGGCGGGCGTGATGTGCCGCTACACTCTGTCCGTCGGCTGGGATGGCACGCTCTACGATTGCGACTTCAACCAAATGCTCGAATTGCCCACCGGCTTCGGCGCGCCACGGCACATTCGCGATTTCGACGCAGCGCAATTGCACGAGCGCGCAATCGTGACCAACAACCATTGCTATGGCTGCACCGCCGGAGCAGGCTCGTCCTGCGCCGGAACGATTGCTTGAGCGCGCGCAGCGTGCTGCGCCTCTACGTCCGGATACCTTCCTTGTGCTAGACTCCGCCGTTCGGAGGCTCTTTAAGAATTAAAATTTGTGTTTTTTTCGTCGGAGGAAATCTTTTTGCTTCGGCGTCTTGTGCTGATGATGCTCCTGTGCGCGGCGCCGGTTGCGGCGCGCCCAGAGACAGGTTTCCTTGACCGGCAGATTCAAGTTGGCGGGAAAACTTATCGCTATCAGGTTTTTGTTCCCGCGGAGTGGAACGAGCAAACAAAGTGGCCGGTGATTTTGTCTTTGCACGGCGCGGGGGAGCGCGGCGA
>DASYRO010000360.1:0-5179 GCA_036004385.1 Candidatus Acidiferrales bacterium | reverse complement strand
CTCACCAAGCCGCTCTTGGGAGTGACGATGGCCACCAGATAAAACGCTCCTGCCAGGAAATAACTGGCCAACGGCCCGGCCACGGCGATGTTGAACTCCTGCCCCGCCGTCTTGGCTTCGCGCCCGATCCGCGCAAGTCCCCCGAAGACGAACAACGTGATGGAAATTACGGGAACTTGGTAGCGCATGGCCACTACGCTGTGCCCCAGTTCGTGGAAAAGCACCGACGCAAAAAACAGGAGGCTGCTTAGAATCCCGGCGGCCCAGTTTTGCTGCGCACTCCAATGCGGATGCTGGCTGGCGAAGTAGGAGACCCACGAAAAGGTGATGAGTGCGAACAGCAGAAACCAACTGGCATGCAGGTAGATGGGGATTCCCAGCACGCGCCCGATTCGGATGCCGGTGCCGATCATGTTGCTCTCCTGTGGAACAAGGCGAGAACGGCTGGCGACTCAGCTTCTATTATAGCGTTTCCCCAAGGCGATGCGTTCCCGCCGCCACATCGTGTTTCGGTAAACACGCCATTCACTAATCCTACCTGCGCTAAATCCTTTGGAATCAGTAAGAAAAGATTGGCCGAGAATGTGCCATTCCATCTCCGAACCGTAGATACGGAGGCAACTTCGATGCGGCGGAACAACGGAGCAGCCCACCAACAGGAAGCAAAAGCCAAGCGGCATTTTTCGCTGACCATTGGCGCATGGCGCGTCGCTGCGGTGCTTTTCCTTTCCCTGGCGCAGGCCCGCGCGCAGGAACGTCCGTCCGGCAAAGTAATTCCGGCAAGCCAGCCGCCAGTCGCCGAGCGCAAGATCGTCATCAGCATTCCCGACCGCAAGCTGGCGCTCCTCGAAGACGGCCGCGTCGTGAAGGTCTATCCCATCGCCGTGGGCGCGGCGGCCAGCCCCAGCCCCAGCGGCGAATTCCGAGTTCGCGAGCGCATCTCCAACCCGACCTACTACGCACCCGGGAAAGTCGTCGGGCCGGGCAAATCGAATCCACTGGGCACGCGCTGGATCGGGCTGGGACATCGCGGCTACGGAATTCACGGCACCAACGAGCCGCGCTCCATCGGCAAGAACGCGTCGCATGGATGCATTCGCATGAACAAAAAAGATATCGAGGAACTTTTCGAGCTGGTCCGCGCGGGCGACGCCGTCGTGCTGCACGCCGAGCGCAATACCGAAGTGGCCGCCATTTTCGGCGCGCCAGCCGCGCCCGCAACGCCTGCTGCGCCAGCGGCGAAGGCTCAACCGGCCGTCGTCGCCATCGTGATGTAGCCCAGGGTCCGTTCGTCACGATGAATCGTGACGGACTGACCTGAGATGTAGCGGCAACCGGCGGCGCGTTTCCGACGGTTGCCATTTTCAATCGCTCTTCGGAGGCTTTGATGACATCGCTTGTTTCACCGGCAATTCTGCTCGCCGCGACATTGTCATCGTTCACTCTCGCACTGGCGCTCGCGCGGCTCGGACTCGCGGCGATGTTCCGCATCTTGCCGCCGGCGCGTCCAGCGTTGCGCGTAATTTCCGGCGGCCGCGCCGCACGCGTGTCATAGGGGCGCTGCACGCCTGCCCTGAGCGAAGTCGAAGGGCTGCGCCCGAATCGGAGGGCGGGTCGTCTGTCCGCCAGCGATTTTCTCAGCGGCATCCTGACGGATGCCCCTGGAAAGGAGGAATCACATGCTGCTGTTGAAGTACTTGCTTCTGACGGCGAGCTTCGGTCTGCTTGCCGGAGCGATTGCCGTAGTGGCGTTCGATGTTTTTTCCGCCATCCAGCACCGGCGGTTACTTGCCGCAGGCGCTGCTGCCCCGCCGCTGCGCGCTGTTCGTTTGCGCCTGGCCGGCAAACTCGCGGTCATCGCGTGGCTTCCGCTGCTTCTCGCGCTGAGCATCATCGTCGTGCCCAGCGGCACGGCGGGAGTTCGCGTCAGCCAGTTTTCCGGCACGCGTCCCGGGACGTTCTATCCCGGCGTGCATTTTGTCGTGCCGCTGGTTGACTCCGTCGCGCTGTACGACACGCGCGAACACGCCTACACCACCGCCGGAGCCGACTACCCTAAGAAGAAAGCCGAAATCCTGAAGGTGCAATCGAAGGAGGGATTATCGCTCGGCCTGGCCACCACCGTGCGCTATCGTCTCGACGCCAAGCGGCTCGACTACATCCATTCCAATCTGCCGCAGCCCATTGACGACGAGCTCGTCGGCCCGGTGGTCGCCAGCATTTTTCGCCAGGTCGTTCCAAATTTTACCGTGCGCGAAGTGTTCGCCACGCGGCGCGAGGAAATCCGCAAGTCCGTGGCCGACGCCATCGCTGCGCGCCTGGGTGCGGACGGCATCGTGGTGAAGGAAGTCATGCTGCGCGACATCGTGCTCCCCGTCGAATACGCCCGCGGCCTGGAAGGCTTGCTGCTGAAGGAGCAGGAAAACGAGCGGCTCGCCGTCGAAACCGAAATCAAGCAGAAGCAGGTGCGCACGGCGGAGCTGGAAGCCGAAGCCGCCAAAGTACGCGAAGTGAAACAGGCCGAAGCGCAAGCTCAGGTGCGCGTGCTGCAGGCCAAGTCCGAATCCGACGCCATGCAGTACACGCTGCCGCTCAAGCAGAAGCAAATCGAACAATCGCGCCTGGAGGCCGAAGCGCGAAAAGAATCCACGCTGAAAAACGCGGAGGCCGCCGGCCAGGCCAAGGTGATTGACAGCAAAGCCGAACTCGAGCGGCGCAAGTTGCTGGCCGAAGCTGAAGGCAACCGCATCCGCGTCACCGCCGCCGCAGACGCCGAGCGCATGAAGATGGAGGCGCTGGTGCTCAAGCAGAATCCTCTGCTCATTCAGAAAATCATCGCCGAGCGGCTCTCCGATAAGCTGCAAATGATCATGGTGCCCTCCGACGGAAAATTTTTCTTCGCCAACGATGTGCTGCGCTCCACGCTGGGCATGAACGCCGTCACGCAGCCCGACGACAACGACGATCCTCCGGACGACCCGCCATCCCCGCGCCGTCCGAATGGCAATGGCTACGGGAATGGCAATAACAACGGGTACCGCCGCCCGCCGCAGTAGAAGTGTAGGGGCGCTGCTCGCTGCGCCCGTGAGGTCTAACGATGTTGTACCGCTGGCAAAAACCCTTGCTTGTCCTGAGCATGCGCGAAGGGCTTGTCCTGGCCATGCGCGAAGGGCTGGTCCCGAGCGCGTGAGAAGGACGGGTGGCTTCGCTACGAATCGCGCCGGGCGCCGCCGCACTCGCCGCTTCCGGCGGAGCCACCCAGCCAGCGTCTGCGGGATGCAGTTCCGCTTAACCATTTAACGCTTTAACTCTTTAACTTTCTTCGTGTGCTAACATGACCTCCCGCGACCCCTACTTCGTCCCGACACTTCGGGAGGTGGCGCACTCAGATGCCGGCGACGCGCCGTCTCGTTCTCATTATTATCGTGCTGTTCTTCCTCCTGCTGTTCTTTGTCGTGCCCAGCGTTTCCTGGTCGCAGACGCCGCCATCCCCGTGGCAGGAATCCGCGCGCGAGTTTTCCAAAAAAATTGCAGCCCTTACCGGCACGCGCCAGACGGTCACGCTCTCCGTGCGCAACATCTCTTCGCTTTCCGACACGGAGGTCGCCGCCGTGCGCGCCGCGCTTGAAACCGAACTCCGCGCCGCGGGTCTCCGCCTGGCAGCAAAATCAATTGCCGCGCCTGAATTGCGCATCACGTTTTCTGAAAATTTGCAGGGTCTCCTGTGGATCGCCGAAATCCTCCGCGACGACTCGCGCGACGTCGCCATGCTCTCCGTAGGGAAAGGCTCCGCGCCCGCAGCGGTAGCCGCAACGCAGATGTTCGTCCTTCAATCCGCGCTCATCTTTGAGCAGGATGAGCCGATCCTTGATTTTGTTTTTCTCGATGCTGAGCGACTTATTCTGCTCGAACCTTGGAAACTGGTTTCGCTCACGAAAATCGACTCGAGCTGGCATCTTCATCAGACCGTTGAATTGCCGTATCCAAAGGTGTCATCGCGCGATCCCCGTCCGTTCCTCACGGTAGATGATGTGGTCCTATTAGTTTTCGTTCCGGATCACGTATGCCGGGCCGAGATTGAGTCGACTTTGAAATTACACTGCTGGGATAGGGAGCAGGGCACGTCGGCACTTTCAGACGCCGGCATGATTTTGCTGGGGATGCGGCCAGTCTCGGGTAGAAATTACTATCGCGGGTTGTCTCGGATATTCGGTGATGCAACTTCCCGAGAGGATGTGTACTACGATTTTGCTGCACTGTTAGAACGAGGCATCTCAGGTCGGGTTACGGCAACAATCGATGGGAAAGCCGTTCTAACAAGATCGGACAGTGGGAAGGTTTCGACCACGACCATCTCGGGATGGGGAAGCCAGTTGAAAGGCATTCTGAGTCAATGCGGCATGGGCTCTCAGTTGCTCGTCACGGGTCCCGGGGACTGGACCGAGGCCGACTCTGTTCAGGCATTCGAATTCGAGGGGACAACGCCACTTGCGGTAAGCAACTCAATCCGATTTCCCGGCCCAGTTCCTGAACTACAAGGAGGAACCGCGGCCCGATCGGTTCACGCAATTGTTCAAAACCTTAAGACTGGACGCTATGAAGCGTACACGCTCACTCTCTCTTGCGGCCGTTAGTCTCCTCGTGGCGCAGGCATGCTTGCCTGCGCACTTTTCTGTCGAATCGGCCCATGCCTCCACTCGTCCTCACTACGGCGGCACGCTTCGCGTCGAAATTGCAGCGCGCGTTGCTTCGCTCGACCCGGCGGAAAAGCCAGCCGAGTGGCTGGAAGCTACAGCCAAGCAGCGTCTATTAAATCTGGCTTTCGATCCTCTCGTTCGTCTCGACGAAAACGGCCAGCCGAAACCCGCTCTGGCAGTTTCCTGGACGTCCGACGCCGCGGCGAAGCGCTGGGAGTTCCGTCTGCGCCGGGGCGTGAAGTTTCACGATGGCACGCTGCTTGCTCCGTCGGATGTTGTGACCGCGCTCGAAAAATGGCGGGAAAGCTGGAGAGTGGCATATTCCGGAGACGCTATCGTGATTCAGTGTGATGAAGAGCAGCCCAATCTGCCGTTTGAGCTGTCTCTGGTTTTCATTTCTCGCCGCACTGCCGATGGCGCAGTAGTTGGTACTGGCCCTTTCCGTATCGCCAACTGGCAGCCCGGCGCACGCGCCGTTTTCT
>DASYRO010000359.1:0-7990 GCA_036004385.1 Candidatus Acidiferrales bacterium | reverse complement strand
AGAGACAAGGCCCGACGGTTCGGGATACAAGCGCACGGAGCGGCGCCACGATTACGCCGTCGAGCCGCCTCGTCCCATGCTGCTGGACGTGCTCGCCGGGAAAAATGTGCCCGTGCTGGGCCTCGGCAAAATTCACGACATCTATAACGGGCGCGGTGTGGACAATTACGTCACCACAAAAAATAATGCCGACGGAATGGAAAAACTGCGCGCGGCCGTGCGCACTCAGCCCACCGGATTGCTTTTTATTAATCTCGTGGATTTCGACATGCTCTTCGGCCATCGCAAAGACGTGGAAGGTTTTGCGCGTTCACTCGAAGAATTTGACGCTATGCTTGGGCCGTTCCTCGATTTGTTGCAGCCGACCGATTTGCTGATGATTACCGCCGACCACGGCTGCGATCCCGACGATTGTTCGCCTTCCACCGACCACTCACGCGAATACGTACCCATCCTGGCGTACACGCCGGGCGCGAAGAAGGGCAGTGCGTTGAGTACGCGCGAGACGCTGGCGGACATGGGGCAAACGGTTGCGGAAAATTTCGGGGGCACAATTTCTCACGGCACGAGCTTTCTTTCCATCCTGCGTTAGGCGCACGGTCTTGGGTTTTCGGAGGGCGTCCATGAAACGAAGTTTGGCTGCACTGGCCACGCTCATCGCCACGGCGGCCGCATTCGCGCAGGAGCCGGCGATAACCATTCGGGCCGGTACAGTGCTCGATGGGAAGGGCGGCGTGGTGCGCGACGCCGTCATCACCTTGCAGGGCTCGAAAATTCAGAGCGTGAGCTCATCCAAATCGCCGGCAACTTACGACTTTCGCAAGCTGACAGTATTGCCCGGGCTGATTGATACGCACGTGCATTTGGCGTGGCATTTTGGGCCGGATGGACGCTATCAGCTGCGCGACGATTCGCCCGCGCAGGCGCTGGGCTACGCCATGGAGAACGCGTACGCCACGCTGTTGGCCGGCTTCACCACAGTGCAGAATCTCGGCAGTCCCATTGACCGCGACTTGCGCGAAGCGCTGGCTCGCGGCGTGCTTCCCGGCCCGCGGATTCTGACGAGCCTCGGCGCGATCACGGATTCCAACCTCAGCGTGGACCAGATTCGCGCAGCGGTGCGCAAATTCAAAGCTGATGGCGCGGATGTGATCAAGATTTTCGCGTCAAAGAGCATCCGCAACGGCGGAGGACGCACCCTGAGCCGCGAACAGATTGCCGCCGCGTGCGGGGAAGCAAAGGCCGCCGGCTTGCGAGCCGTGGTTCATTCCTACACGCCGGACGTACTCCGCGACGTCGCGGAATCCGGCTGCTCCGCCGTCGAGCACGGCACGCTCACGGACGCGGCGGCGCTGCAACGCATGGCCGAGCTGGGCACCTACCTCGACCCCAACATCGGCCTGGTAATCCAAAATTACTTGGAGAATCGCACGCGCTATCAGGGCATCGGCAATTACGATGATGCCGGATTCGCGGCCATGGAGAAGGCGATTCCCGCCAGCCTGGAAATGTTTCGCATGGCGCTCGGCACGAAAGGACTGAAAATTGTTTTTGGCACGGACGCGGTGGCCGGCGCGCACGGCCGCAACGCGGAGGAATTAATTTACCGCGTGCAAAAAGGCGGGCAAGCTGCGCGTGCGGCAATTATGTCCGCCACATCGGTCTCGGCGGAATCGCTCGGGCTCGGCGGACAAATCGGCGCGCTCGCTCCCGGGGTGGAGGCGGACCTCATCGCCGTCGAGGGAAACCCGCTCGAGGACATTACCGCGCTGCGGCGCGTGGTGTTCGTGATGAAGGGCGGAAAAGTTGTAAAGAACCTGTCTTCGGCAAGCCCAGCCGCAACCCGCTAGTTTCCCGCGCTGGCGTTCTGCGCGTAGTAACCGGTGCGCGTGCGCACAGTCATTTTGCCGTGTCCACGGACAGGCAGCACTTCCACGTTCACGCTGCGGAACGTGCCGTCTTTCCGCGAATTCGTCGGGTAGTAGGCCAGCGTGTACTGGTTGCGGATGTCGTGGGCGATTTGCGTGCAGATGCTTGTCGCGTCGCCGGCATTTTCCGGGAAGAACGCCATGCCGCCGGTGGCAGTCGAAAGGCGCTGCAGTGCCTCGCGCGCCCGGCGCGCATCGCTGCCTTTTTCCTGGCCCAGCAGGCCAATCGTATAGATGACGGCGTCGGACTTCTGCGCTTCGAGCACGGTGAGGTCGAGACCCAGGCGTTTATTGCCGTGACCCACGCGGCTGGAGTTATCCTCGCCGTCGGTCACTACCAGCAGCACTTTTTTGTCGCGTCTGCCTTTTTTCACGTGGTCCAGCGAGCCGATGACGGCGTCATAAAGAGCCGTGCTGCCGCGCGAATCAATTCGCTCCAGCGCTTCTTTCAGCTCGCTGATGTTGTTGGTGAAGTCCTTGTCGAGGTCGAGATAATAGTCGTCGTTAAAATTCACAACGAAGGCTTCGTCATCGGGGTTGCTGGCCTCGACCAACGCGAGGGCCGCGGCGTTCACTTTATCGCGCTTGTCACGCATGCTGCCGCTATTGTCGATCACCAAACCCATGCTGATGGGGATATCTTCGCGCTTGAAGACGGAGAGTTTTTGCTCGACCCTGTCCTCGAAGACGCGAAAGGCATTTTGCGGGAGATCGGAGATGAAGCGTCCGCGGTCGTCCAGCACGGTGGCATGGAGCACCACCAGGTTGACGTCGCGCGACAATGTATAGATATCGTCTTTCTTTTTCTGCGGAGAAGCGGACTGGGGAGGCGCCTGCTGTGCCAGCACGGCGGCGGGTTGAGCGCGCATCGCGCCAAGCCGGTCGCCCAGCGGCGCGATACCCACCAGCAGGATCAGCAAGGCCGCGTAGAAGAGGGCATGCTTACTTGGTCGGCGCATAGTAGCCGGCGCGGGAATATACGTTGAGGGGCGGGAGGCCGCGCGGCGGCTTGAGCCGGACTTTGATCTTGTGCCACTTGCCGTCGCGTTCTGCGCTTGATGGTTTATATCCGAGCACATACTGGTTTCGCAGCTCCATCCCGATCTTGGCGGCAATGTCCGGCAAGTCGTTGAGATTTTCCACCGGGAAGGTCCGCCCGCCGGTCATTTCCGTGACCTCGGCAAGCATGGACGGCCCGTTCAATTCCTCCGCACTGCGGTTGCGAAGCCCCAGCGGTTCAAAGATGCCGACGGCATAGAGCTGCACATCGGCTTCTCGGACGAAATTCTTGATGTCCCGCTCGTTGTACCGGCTGTGATTATCGCCTCCATCAGATATGATGAGCAATGCCCGTTTTGTGTTGCGTGCCCCCTTCATTTGGCTGAGGCCGAGATAGATGGCGTCCAGCAAGGCGGTGCGGCCCTTGGCCCCGGCGTACATCATCCGGTTCTGCAGCTCCTCGATGCTGTTGGTGAAGCGGCTGACCAATTGCGCGCGATCGTTGAAGCTGACCAGGAAGAACTCGTCCTGTGGATTGGCGGTCTTGAAGAACTGCAGCGCGGCCAGCCGGGCCTTGTCCACCTTGTTGGACATGCTGCCACTCATGTCCAGCACGACGCCGATGGAGATGGGCACGTCCTCGCTGGAGAAGTGCACCACTTCCTGCTCCTGATTGTCTTCGAAGATGCGGAAGTTATCCCTCTCGAGGCCGGTGACCAGGCGGTTGTAGGGATCGGTCACCGTAGTGTTCACAAGCACCAGGTCCACGTCAACCTTGATGCGCTTGTCGCTCTGTCGCGGCTTGTCACCCTTGGTAGCAGGATTGGTTTTTAATTCCGAAGGAGACTGGGCATAGGCAATGCAAGTGAGCAGGACGCAAATGGTGAGCGAAACAATTGTCGCATGGCGTATGGACAACCGCCTCGTCCTAGGCATCACCGCTTCCCCCTCCGTCCACTCACGGGACGGGTGCAGGTTCGCGTCCACTCTGCTCTGCCTCTATAACTCAGATTCTAGCATTCTGCAAACGCAAATCAAGCAGGACTATTCCTGGGACCTGCCGGGCCTTCTCGACTCCGCCGCGTGCGGATGTTAGCATTTTCGGCGTGAACGTTCTGGCCGTCATTCCCGCGCGGTACGCTTCCACGCGATTGCCGGGCAAGCCGCTGGCGCCCATCGCCGGCAAGCCCATGATCCAGCACGTGTGCGAGCGCGTGCAGCAAGCAGAGCGCGTGAACCGCGTGGTCGTAGCCACGGACGACAGCCGCATCGTCGAAGTCGTGCGTGACTTTGGCGGGGAAGCGGTGATGACGCGCAGCGACCATCGCTCCGGCTCGGAGCGCGTCGCCGAAGTTGCCGTGCAAATTCCCGCGGACATCTATGTGAACGTTCAGGGCGACGAGCCGCTCATCGAGCCTGCGGCTGTGGATGCGCTCGTCGAGGCCATGACGTCCGATGACGAGGAGGAATCCGTGCTGGTCGGCACTCTTTGCGTGCCCATCAGCAATCCCGCCGACATCATGGATCCGAATATCGTTAAAGTGGCGCTGGATTTTCAGGGTGATGCGCTCTATTTTTCCCGCGCGCCGATTCCCTGGGTGCGCGACGAAGCTCATCGCGTCCACGCCCGCCACTTGAAGCACCTCGGCATCTACGCCTACCGCCGCGCGCCGTTGCTGGAATTTCCTACGCTGCCGCCGGGCGAGCTGGAAAAGCTCGAACAGCTAGAGCAACTCCGCTTCCTCGAGAATGGCTACAAAATCCGCGTTGCAGAAACTTCCTTCGATTCCGTAAGCGTGGACGTTCCCGGCGATCTTGCGCGTGTGGAAGCACTCCTCAGCGCCCGTTGACTTCGTGTCGCGCCTCCGGCATAATGCGTTGTACGCCGATTCCATCGAAGGATAAAAAACACTCAGCGGATGCCCTCCGACACGGCGAAATATAGCGGCCCGAAATATATTTTTGTAACCGGCGGCGTTGTTTCCTCCCTCGGCAAAGGTCTCGCAGCAGCTTCCATCGGATGTCTTCTGGAAAGCCGTGGCCTGCGCGTCACGTTGCAGAAGTGCGATCCCTACTTGAACGTGGACCCGGGCACCATGAGCCCGTACCAGCACGGCGAAGTGTACGTCACCGAAGACGGCGCGGAAACCGACCTCGACCTCGGCCACTACGAGCGCTTCACCAACGCCCGCCTGACGCGCGACCATAACTGGACCACCGGCCGCATCTACGAATCCATCATCGCCAAGGAGCGCCGCGGAGATTACCTCGGCAAAACCGTGCAGGTGATTCCGCACGTCACCGACGAAATCAAGGCCGCCTTCCGCAAAGTCGCGGTGGATACCGACGTGGTCATCATCGAAATTGGCGGCACCGTCGGTGACATTGAATCGTTGCCGTTTTTGGAAGCGATGCGGCAGATGCGCCTGGAACTGGGCAGCGAGAACGTTGTGTTTGTGCACGTCACCTTGGTGCCGTTCATTCCCACCGCGGGTGAGCTGAAAACCAAGCCCACGCAGCATTCCGTGAAAGAACTGCTCAGCATCGGCATCCAGCCGGACATTCTGTTGTGCCGCACGGATCGCCGACTGGCACGCGAGCTGAAAAGCAAGATCGCGCTCTTCTGCAACGTCGCGGAGTCGCGCGTGATTTCCGCGCAGGACGTGGAGACGATTTACGAAGTTCCCGTCGCGCTGGCCAAGGAAGGACTCGACGAACAGATCCTTCGCGTGCTGCGCCTGCAGGCCAGTCCGCCGGACCTCACGCGCTGGCTCGACCTGCTGAAGCGCATTCACAATCCCGAAGGCGAAGTGCGCATCGGCGTGGTCGGGAAATATGTGCAGCTTGAAGATGCGTATAAGAGTTTGCGCGAAGCGTTGGTGCACGGCGGCCTGGCCCACAACCAGCGCACCGTCGTCGAATGGATTGAAGCGGAAGAATTGGACAGCCAGGAAACAGCGGCGCAGCGCCTGGCGCATGTGGACGGGATTCTTGTCCCCGGCGGCTTCGGCAAGCGCGGCATCGCCGGCATGGTCGAAGCGATCCGCTACGCGCATTTGAACAAGGTTCCGTTCTTCGGCATTTGCCTGGGCATGCAGTGCGCGACGATTTCCTACGCGCGGCATGTTTGCGGGCTCGCCGATGCGGACAGCACGGAATTCGATCCCTGCACGCCGCACCGCGTGATTTACAAATTGCGCGAACTGCTCGGCGTGGACGAAATGGGCGGCACGATGCGTCTGGGCGCGTGGCCTTGCAAACTCGAGCCCGGCTCGTTCGCGCATCGCGCGTACGGCGCGCTGGAAATTTCCGAACGCCATCGCCACCGCTACGAATTCAATCGCGAGTACGAACAGCAGCTCGTGGACGCGGGCTTCCGCATCACGGGAAAAACGCCGGACGGCGTGTATGTGGAAATCGTCGAGGTCGCCGACCACCCGTGGTTTCTCGGCTGCCAGTTCCATCCGGAATTCAAATCCAAGCCGCTTGCGCCGCATCCGCTCTTTGCCGCGTTTTTGGGCGCGTCGCGCGAGCACCGCGACCGCCGCAAGACTTCCGCGCAAGAGCGCCACAAAGTCGTCGCGCCATAGCGCGAGTCGCTCGCCGCCGTTGCAAATCCCCGCTATCCGCCATACCTTATGTATCGCTTGCCCGTAGGCGAGCTTTGTTCCGATGCATGCAAACGTAACGCGCGAATTTTCGATTGGCCCCGTGAGACTCGGCGGCAATGCGCCGCTGTTTCTTATCGCCGGGCCATGCGTGATCGAAAGCGAAGCCCACGCGATGATGCTGGCCGAACGGCTGGCGGCGCTGGCGTCAGAGCTTCGCGTGCCGTTCATCTTCAAGGCGTCGTACGACAAGGCCAACCGCACTTCGATTAATTCTTACCGTGGGCCAGGACTCGATGAAGGCTTGAAGATTCTCGGCGCGATAAAAAAACGATTGGGTGTGCCAGTGCTCACCGATGTGCACGACGTTGCACACGTCGCGCCGGCCGCGGCGATCTGTGACGTCTTGCAAATCCCCGCGTTTCTTTCGCGGCAGACGGATTTGCTGCTGGCCGCTGGGAAATCCGGCGCTGCAGTAAATTTGAAGAAAGGTCAATTCCTCTCACCGTGGGAGATGACCAACGCCGTGGAGAAAGTCGCCAGCGCCGGGTGCGAACGCATCATCGTCACGGAGCGCGGCGCGTCGTTCGGCTATCAGAATCTTGTTGTGGACATGCGTTCGTTTCCCATCCTGAAAAAAATGGGCTATCCCGTGGTCTTTGACGTGACGCACTCCGTACAACTTCCCGGCGGAGAAGGGAAGGCCAGCGGCGGCCAGCCGGAATTTATCGAGCCGCTGGCGCGCGCCGGCGCCGCGGCCGGCGTGGATGGAATTTTCCTCGAAGTCCACGAGAATCCCGCGAAGGCGCTCTCCGATGGCACGAACGCGCTGCCACTCGATCAGCTCAAGGGCCTGCTGCAAAAAGTGACGAGCCTCGCGTCGCTCGTACGCACATGGGGGGACGCGTGAGCCAGGACACCGCCCGCCGCGTGTTCAGCATCGAGGCGCAAGCTATTCAAGATTTATTGGCGCGGCTGGACGCCAGCTTCGACCGCGCCGTCGAGCTGCTTTTCAATTGCAAAGGGCGCGTGGTCGTCACCGGCATGGGCAAGTCCGGGCTCATCGGGCGGAAAATTGCCGCGACGTTTGCCAGCACGGGCACGCCTTCGCTTTTTTTGCATCCTGCGGAAGCCGTGCACGGCGATCTGGGCATGCTCATGCGCGACGACGTCCTGCTGGCGATTTCCTACGGGGGCGACACGGAAGAAATTGTTCTCCTGCTTGAGCCGGTGAAACGCTTGGGCATCAAGCTGCTCACCATGACCGGCAAACCCGGCTCGGCGATTGCGCAGGCCAGCGACGCCGTGTTGGATATTTCCGTGAAGGAAGAAGCCTGCTCGCTGAATCTCGCGCCGACCGCCAGCACCACGGCCGCGCTGGCCATGGGCGACGAGCTAGCCATCGCGCTGCTCGATCGCCGCGGCTTTAAGGAAGACGATTTCGCGCTGCTGCAT
>DASYRO010000358.1:0-4466 GCA_036004385.1 Candidatus Acidiferrales bacterium | reverse complement strand
CATCGGCAAAGGGATGACGCTCGAGGACGCCCGCAAGGCCATCGATCCGGTGCTGCGGGACAAGCATCGAGCCAGTTTCCCGGACTACGCCGCCAATCCGCAGAACTTCGACGCTTCGTCCGGCCTTGCGGTGGACCGCACCTGGGCGGAGTTGACCGGCAAGATTCCCGATTGATCTGCCGCTCCTCGAAAAACGAAACGCCCCGAATCCGAACTGTGGAATCGGGGCGCTTTGCTTCTCGTCAGAAATCGTTTGCCGGCCGCGGCGCGAACGGCCACAGGAAAACCTCGCTACGCCGACTTGTGCTGGCAGCGCGGGTAAAGCACGGTGAGGATCATCAAATCGGAATTCGTAAACAGCCATTCTTCGGCCTGTGCGCCCGCAGCTTCTGCCGCCCGCGCGAGAAATCCGAGATGCTTGCTGCGCGCCAGCGCCTGGAGATGCTCGAGGCAGATGCCGGTGAGCCGCGAAACTTCGTCCGCGGTGAACAGCTTCTGACTGGACTTGATCGTGACCAAGGGCGCCTCTCTGCAAACTTGGATGCTGCCAACAGTGTAAACGCTGCCGGCAAATGCTGAGCAATAGTCTTTCCGTTCTTGTACACAAAAACTTCATGACTAGTACGCGGCGCGGAAGTGACGTTATTCGAAAGATTTGTCGGCATCGGCAGTGCTTTTGCATGAGGCGTCCGGCCTGCGGGCCATGGTATCGGCGTGTCACAAATGGGCAAAGCTGTGCGCTCCCGGCATTACTTTTGGAATACTCCTACGATTTCTTGAATCTGCTGCGTATGACGCAGCTCGTGATACCCGATGGTCGCGAACCATTGGTAGAAATTGAGGTAGCCGAAAAAGGGATGCTTGTAGCGATAGGCGGCGAGGTCGCGGCCGGAGTTTTCGGCGAGCAGTTCCAGCGCTCGTTTGCGCAGCGCGATGTGGCGCGCAAGCGATTCCGGCTTGTCCAGCACCAGCGCGGGATCCAGTGGAATCGGCGACTGCCGCTTGATCTGCCGGAATTGCGCCATCCGCGGCGATAGGTGGATGCGCTTCCAGAATGTGAGCGGCTTGGGAGGTGCCCCGAGCATTTTCGCGACGCCGCCGGTGATGGCTTCCTCCACCATCGTCAGGTGCGCGAACACCTCTGCCGCGGACCATGCTCCCGGCGAGGGCGGCGTGCGCCAGGCCTCCCCGGGAACGGCGTTCGCTGCCACCAAAACCGCCGCATGAGAGCGGCTGAGCAACGCGGTAATGTGAGTCGCGTCAGGCATAGGATGCTCCTGCCGGGCGCAGCCCGCCGAGGCGGGCGCCCCTACATCGCGAACTTAAACCGTAAAACCACCGGCCTGTTCGAACGCGTGGGCCAATTGCAGCACGCGCGATTCATCGAAGTGGCCGCCGAAAATCTGCAACCCGACCGGAAGGCCCTCAGGCGTCTTCCCGCAGGGCACGGAAATCCCCGGAACGCCGGCGAGCGAGCCGGTGACGGTATAGATGTCCGCCAGGTACATCTGGAGCGGGTCGTCGGTCTTCTCACCTAGTCGAAATGCCGGCACCGGCGAGGTGGGAGTGATGATGGCGTCCACTTTTTGAAACGCCTCGGTAAAGTCGCGGGCAATCAGGGTTCGCACCTTCTGGGCCTTCAGGTAGTAAGCGTCGTAGTAGCCGCTGGAGAGCGCGTAGGTTCCCAGCATGATGCGGCGCTTCACCTCCGGCCCAAAGCCGCGTCCCCGCGTCTTCTTATACATGTCGAGCAGTGTCGCGCCGGGGACGCGCAGGCCGTAGCGCACGCCATCGTAGCGCGCCAGGTTCGAGCTGGCCTCGGCGGTGGCGACGATGTAGTAGGTGGCGATGGCATAATCCGTGTGCGGCATGCGCAGTTCCACCGGCACGCAGCCGAAGCTCTCCATCAGCTTGATACCCGCCTCGACCTTCTGACGGACCGCCGCGTCCATGCCCTCCCCGAAATACTCCTTGGGGATGCCAATGCGCATGCCGCGGACCGTGCCGCCGAGTTGCGTCGAGTAATCCGGCACAGGCACCGGCACGCAGGTCGAATCAGCCGGGTCGCGCCCGGCGATCACGGCCAAGATGGACGCGACGTCGCTGACGGTGTTGGCAAACGGTCCGATGCGGTCCAGCGACGACGCGAAGGCGATTAGGCCGTAGCGCGAAACGCGTCCGTAGGTGCCCATCATGGCCGGGATGCCGCAGAGCGCGCCGGGCTGCCGGATGGAGCCGCCTGTGTCCGTGCCCAGCGCGGCGACAGCAAGTCCGGCGGCGACCGCCGCAGCCGAACCGCCGCTCGAACCGCCCGGGACGCGGTCGAGCGCATGCGGATTGCGCGTTGGCCCGTAGGCGGAGTTTTCCGTTGAGCTGCCCATGGCGAATTCGTCGCAGTTCGTTTTGCCAAGGACAATGGCGCCGGCGGCTTCCAGCCGAGCCACGGCGGTGGCGTCGTAGGGCGGGATGTAGTTTTCAAGAATGCGCGAGCCACAGGTGGAGCGCACACCCTGCGTGCTGATGACGTCCTTGATGGCCACGGGCACGCCGGCCAGTGGCGGCAGTCCCGAAGCCTCGGGACCGGCGATGGCGGCGTCAATGCGGTCAGCCTGAGCAAACGCGCGTTCCGGCGAAAGCGCGAGGTAGGCGTTCAGTTCCGGGTTGCCGCGCTCGATGCGCGCGAGGAATTCCGTGGTCAGTTCGCGCGCGGAGACTTTCTTAGCCGTGAGCGCGGCGCGAACCGAGCCAATCGTCCAGGCAGCGGCGCTCATCGCTCGATGACCTTAGGCACGCGGAAATAAGGACGGCTGGCATCCGGCGCGCCGTCGAGAACGGCCGGCCCGACGTCGCTGGCCCGCGCGACGTCCTCGCGAACAGACGTGTTTTCCTGGCTGCCTGCCTCTTTGCCCGCCTGTTTGCCAGCCTCGTTGCCTGCTTCGTTGCCGACCTCGTTGCCTACCCCGGAAAAGACCTGCGCCATGGGCTCGACGTGCGACGTGTCGAGCTGATTCAGCTTCTCGATGTACGTCAGGATCGAATCAAGCTGGCGGGAATAGGTGTCCACCTCGGCTTCGGTCAGTTCGAGGTGCGCCATTTCGGCAACGCGCAGCACCTGTTCGCGAGTGATTTTCATCTCTTTGCCCGGGACACGGATTTTAGCATAGCGCGTCATTATGCTCCGTTGTCCGACGGACGAATTTTATTGCAATGAAGTAACGTGGTGGTACACTCCGCCACGAAGTGCCATTGTTTGCAGAGGTGAGCTATGGGAATCGACATTCGGCGTCCCCTACGAAAAATGTTGCCAGTGCTCCTGAAGGCTCAGGAAGAGAATCTGAACGAAGCCGACACTGGACAACGCTTGGTAATGTTCTTCGAACAGGTCCTCGGCTACGATCCACTGACCGAAGTAACGCGCGAGGCGATGGTTAAAGAGAAATACGTGGACTTCGCGCTGAAAGTTGATGGCGCCGTGAAACTACTCGTCGAAGCAAAGGCCGCCGGGGTGGACCTGCGCGACCGTCACATTGACCAGGCGAAAAGCTACGCCGCCGAAGCCAATATCCGCTGGGTGCTGCTGACGAATGGCGTGATTTGGAGTCTCTACCATCTGACATTCGAAGAGGGCATCGAATACGCGCGTGTATTTCAGGTCAACTTGGCTGCATGTGATTTCGACGCCGCCGCGGAGCAACTCTCGTTGCTGCACCGGCGGAATATTGCGGCTGCCAAGCACGAAAAATTCTGGCAACTCCACGCAGCGCTCGACCCTTGCTCGCTCGGGAAGGCGCTTTACGGTGAAAACGTGCTGCGGCTGATGCGACGCGACATCCGTCGGCGTGAAGGCATCTTAGTGGACGAGGAAGACCTCGCCAACGCAATTCACGCAATGCTATCCACCGAATCACGCGAAAAAATCGGCCCGGTGAAAATTCGTCGCCGACGCGCCCCGCGGGCCAGCGCAGCTGCAGCGGCGACCAGTGCGGCACCAGTCCCTGCCCAGCCTTCGGCCACGCCTCCAACGACGAAGGCATAACCCTCAGGCTGGATGTTCAACTGATCCCGATTACCGGCTCTTCTCTCTCGCATTTTTCTCTTGACAAGCCAATTTCCCATAGCTAATGTATTTACACTATGTTCGCCCGAAAGCTTATCCCCTCTCGGGAGCCGCGCAGGCCCTCGTCTGTCCGTCCGCTAACCGCTTCCCGCGCTTCCATTTGCGCACTCTTGTGCGCTGACGCAGCACCCGCGACTGAGCCTAACGCCTTGGTTGTCAATCGCCTGCGCGCAATTCCGTCCCCTGAAAATGCTATGTCACGCGTAGGTATCTTTTCTTTGAGTTACTTGCGCACTCTTTTGCCGAAATGCAAGTTTTTTCGAAATCTCGCCGATCCTGCAATGCCTTCTAAAGGAGTTACGTCATGTCCGTGACCGCATTAAAGAAAGATCGTTGCAGTTACCGCAGT
>DASYRO010000357.1:0-8402 GCA_036004385.1 Candidatus Acidiferrales bacterium | reverse complement strand
GCGCGGTCCCAGCCGATGAGTTGCGTTTCTGGAAAATGTTTGCGCAGCGCCAGCGCAAACGACCCGCCCATCAAGCCCGTGCCGAGAATGGCCGCCCGGCGAAACATTGTCATTTCCTCTTGTGCCCTTGCAGGGGCCGGTCTTTAGACCGCCCTGATTTCCGCGCTGTAGAGCCGGCCTTCAGGCCGGCCTTCCGGCCTCTTCGTTCTGCGCGCAGTGCGCGGCGCACCATGGCGCGAGTGTGTTGCAGCAATTGTTCGTAGAGATGTTTCAATGCGCGGTCGGGCAGCGGGCCGCGGTTCGCACGAGAGATGTTGCGTGCGATTTCCTGCTCGCGCTTGTGGATGAAAAGCGGCAAGCCCTCGCGCTGCTTCATGCGCCCGATGGCCAGCGAATATTTCGCGCGGCGACTGAGCAGCCTCACCACCTCGCGATCCAGCCTGTCGATTTCGCGCCTCAGAGACTGAACGCTCATGGCGCGAGCGTCCGGCGGCTGATGCCGCGCCGCGCGGCTTCCTTGAGCGCGCGCGTTTTTGCCGCGACTGCTGTAGCGGCGTCTTCGACGGACTTTGCTTTCTCAATTTCTGCGACGAGTGCGGAGCCGACCACAGCCGCGTCGGCCAATCCGCCGAGGAGCGACACATGCTCTGGAAGCGAAATGCCGAAGCCCACGGCGATGGGCAGTGGCGTCGCCGCGCGCACGCGACGCACCAGCGCCGGCAGTTCTTCCGCTAACTGCGCCTTCTCGCCAGTGACGCCGGTGCGCGAAATCACGTAAAGAAATCCCGTGGACGCTTCCGCAATTAGCTTCAACCGCGCGTCGGTTGAAGTCGGCGCCGCGAGAAAAACCGTGTCCAGCCCGCGCGCGCGCATCGCGCGGCGATATTCGCCGGCTTCTTCCGGCGTGATGTCCGTAATGAGCGCGCCATCGGCGCCCGCGTCTGCGGCGGACGCGGCGAATTTTTCCAGGCCAAGTTGCAGCACGGGATTGTAGTAAGTGAAAAGCAGCAGCGGGGCCTGCGTTTTGGTGCGCAGGCGCTTCACGAGATCGAGCACACCGGTGAGAGTCGTGCCGCTGCGCAACGCGCGTTCGCTGGCGCGCTGAATCACCGGGCCGTCGGCGATCGGGTCACTAAACGGCACGCCCAATTCGATGACGTCCGCGCCGGCTTCGGCCAGCGCCAGTACGATGCGTTCGCTGGCTTCCAGCGACGGATCGCCTGCCGTCACGTATGCCACCAGACCCAGTTCGCAGGTAGCGCCCAATTCTCTGAACCTTATTGAAATCCTGGACATAATCATTCTTTGTCGGAGCTTGGCCGGAAACGCCCAGTTCAACGCCGCGGACGGATCTCAGTACACCCATGTGCACATTCTAATTCCCTCTTCCTCCTGCCATCCCTTTGGACCTTTTCGGAGAAGATGAAAGCTTCCGCCGCCACACAGAGCACCACAAACATAATTGACGTAGACGATGGCGCGGGTTTTTGGGCCATCAAATCCAACGGCGGACACGTCATAGATGCCGTCGCTGATTCGCTCTTCAATTTCACTATTGCTTGGCGGAGCGTGGCGACTGTCTGGCGATTCGTCTTTCTGCTCTCCCACTAGCTCAACATGGGCGCCGAGAGAAAACGCATCCTTCAACTGGAGCTTGGTTTTTGCTTTTTTTCGGAAGTCTTCTGCGGCCGCTTGGAATTCCTTCGGAATCTCTACGCATTTGTCCAAGCGCTCAGTCATTTCTTTCTCGGAATCAGTTAGAGCCATAATTGCTATGGTCTTGTTCTTCCAACTTTTCGCTCCGCTACTTAGGACTAAAGAAAGCACCGTGTAGCCTTCTGAATCGTCGTAAGCAGGCGGCACCTTCCGTTTAGATGTCTTTCGCTGGTGTGCATTAACGGCCAGAGGTACCAACAGAATGCCTAAGCTCAGCGTACATACGTTGAGTCTTCTACAGGCCCGGGTCCAGTTCATATAAATTCTCCGTTACAGGTATCGCGCGAGGATCTCCATGTCCTTGTCCCCCCGCCCGGAAAGATTCATGATGATGATTTCCTCGCGCTTCATCTTCGGCGCGCGGCGAATAATCTCAGCAAGGGCGTGCGCGGATTCGAGCGCCGGGATGATGCCTTCGACGCGCGCCAGCATACGCGCGGCGTCAATTGCGGCGTCGTCACTGGCCGCGGTGTATTCGGCGCGGCCCTGCTCCGCGAGCCACGCGTGCTCCGGCCCCACGGCGGGATAATCGAGTCCCGCGGAGACGGAGTGCGTAGTGGCGATTTGTCCTTCCGGCGTCTGCAGTACGCGCGAGTATGTGCCTTGCAACACGCCGGGCCGCGCGCCGCTGAAGCCCGCTTGGAACGCGAGCCGCGCGGCGTGTTCGCCGAGTTCCGTGCCGCGGCCGCCGGCTTCCACACCAATCATCTTCACGCTCGCGTCGGCGAGAAACTCGTAGAACAGCCCGATGGCATTGGAGCCTCCACCAACGCAGGCAATCAGAAAATCCGGCAGACGTTTTTCCGCTGCAAGTATCTGCGCGCGCGCTTCGCGCCCGATGCAGGAATGGAAATCGCGCACCATGCGCGGGTAAGGATGCGCGCCAAGCACAGAGCCAAGAAGGTAATGCGTGGTGCGCACATTGGTCACCCAATCGCGCATCGCTTCGTTGATGGCATCCTTCAGCGTGCGGCTGCCGGCGTCCACGCCGGTGACTTCCGCGCCGAGCATGCGCATGCGCGACACGTTCAGCCGCTGCCGCTCCATGTCTTCGGTGCCCATGTACACGACGCATTCCAGGCCGAGCCGCGCCGAGACCGTCGCCGTGGCTACGCCGTGCTGCCCCGCGCCGGTTTCCGCGATGATGCGCGTTTTTCCCATGCGCACGGCGAGCAGGCCCTGGCCCAGGCAATTATTGATTTTGTGCGCGCCGGTGTGCAGCAGGTCTTCGCGCTTCAGGTAGATGCGCGCGCCGCCGAGATGCTCCGTCAGCCGTGAAGCAAGTTGCAGCGGCGTGGGGCGCCCGGCAAAATTTTTCAGTTCGGTATCGAGTTGCGCAGCAAAGTCGGCGTCGGCGCGCGCGGTCTCATACGCTCGCTCGAGTTCTTCGAGCGGCGCGACGAGAGTTTCCGGCACGTAGCGCCCGCCGTAGGGACCGAAGCGGCCGCGGGCGTCCGGCCAGGTCTGCGCTGCCGCGGTCATTGCGCGATCTCCTTGCTGGCTTCCTGCACGGCACGAATAAACTCGCGCACTCGCGCAGCATCTTTCTTGCCCGGCGATGCTTCCACGCCGCTGCACACGTCCACGGCGAACGGCCGCACCTGGCGGATGGCGTCGCCGACATTTTCCGGCGTCAATCCTCCGGAGAGAAAAATTCGGCCGTAGCGCTTCGCTTCGAGCGCTTTGCTCCAGTCAAACGTTTGTCCCGTCCCGCCGCGTTCGCCGTCGCTAAGTGTGTCGAGCAGAAAAAAATCCGTCTGGCCGCGGTAGGCTTCCAGTTGCTCGGCGCGGAATTCCGGACCCACACGGAACGCCTTGATAACCGGCCAGGACTCGGAGAATTCCGCCACGGCTTCCGAGGTCTCGTCCCCGTGCAACTGAAAAACGTCCAGGTCCACAGTGAGGCCGATTTCATTGGCCTTGGCGAACGGAGCATTCACAATCACGCCCACTGCGTCCACTCCCGGTGGCATGCGCGAAACAATCATTTGCGCGTGCGACGGCGGGATATACCGCGGGCTCGGCGCATAGAAATTGAAGCCCAGCGCGTGCGCGCCGGCGCCGAGCGCCAGCTCCGCGTCCGCCCAGTTGGTGATGCCGCAGATTTTGATGCGTACCATATTTTCGCGATTCGGGCGCAGCAAGCAGCGCCCCTACAAGCCTAAGATCTCCTTTAGCGCCGCGCCCGGGTCCGCGGCCTGCATCAACTGCTCGCCGATCAGGAAGGCGTCGAATCCCGCGGCGCGCAGTCGCAACAAATCGTCGCGCGCGCGCAGGCCGGATTCGCTGACAGCGATGCAGCCGTCAGGAATTTCTTCGATCAATTCCAGCGATGTGTCCAAGCGTACATCGAAAGAGCGCAGGTCGCGGTTGTTCACGCCGAGGATGCGCGCGCCGGCGTCCACGGCGCGCCGCAGTTCGTCGCGCGCGTGCACTTCCACCAGCGCTTCCATGCCCAGTTCGCGGCCCAGCACGAGCAATTCGCGCAGCGAGGAATCGTCGAGAATCGCGGTGATGAGAAGAAACGAGTCGGCCTCCGCCGCGCGCGCTTCCCACACTTGCCACGGATCGAAAATGAAGTCTTTGCGCAGAATGGGCAAAGCCGTCTTCTTGTGCGCCGCGGTCAAGTGGACAAGTGCGCCCTCAAAAAACTGTTCTTCCGTGAGCACGGAAAGCGCGGTGGCGCCGGCCTGTTCGAATCCGGCAGCCAGAGCTTCCACAGGAAAATCTTTCCGCAGCACGCCGCGCGATGGGGAAGCTTTTTTCAATTCGGCGATGACGTTCAGCCGGTCCCGCGAGAGCGCCCCGGCAAAATCTCGCGGCTTGGCATTACGCTTCACGGCCACTTTCAGCACTGGCAGGGGGACGACTTTCATGCGGTGATCGACGGCGGCGCGCCGCGCCTCGACAATGCGATCGAGAATCGTACCCGTCTTTGATTGTGCTTGCACCCCGCCCCCGGTGGCTTCTTCGCGTCCTGAGGAAACGCTCCATGCTAAGCGGCGCTCGCAGCGAAGTCAATTTAGCAGCTCGCGCGTCGGCAGGGTAAGTCACTTCTTGACGAGCGGTTCCGCATAGCGGATGGGGATGCCGAAATTGGAGCCGCCGAAACCGCGCACGACGGCATAATTCACGCCGATGACTTTGCCCTGCGCGTTGAAGAGCGGCCCGCCCGAGCCGCCCGCAGTGGTCTGCGCGTCATAAACAATTTTGTCCGGCAGGACGTCGCCGATGTGTCCCTGCGTGGTGAGCGGCCGGATCAAGCTGCGCCGCGCGAGCTCGGTCATGATCAGCCGCGGCGAGCCGCCGGTGGTCTGGAGGATGTTGCTGACCGTGTCTTCGCCGGCGCGCGCGAGGATCGCGTCGAGACCGGTGGCATAACCCATCAGCACGACGGGCTGTCCGTTGCCGGAGGCTTCTTTGCGCCCGTCGAACTGCAGCACGGCGCGCTTCAACTCGCTCAAGTCGCCCTGCACCACGGCGAGGTCGGTTTCCGGCGAAAGTTTTTGAATCTCCACGCGGAAGGCGCGCGGCGCATCGGGAAAATAAGCGGCGATTTCCGCAATCACCGCTTCAAAGCCTTCGTCGGCCATGGCTTTCAGTTGATTGTCTTTCCACCACGGCTCGACCACGTGCCGGTTGGTGAGGACGCGGCCATCCGCGGCCACCAGAAAGCCTGTGCCGAAGATGTCCGTGCGGACTTCCGGTCCTCGGCCCTGCATATCATAAAGCGGGTGGCCATCGCCGTCCTGCAACGGCTCTCCTTTCAAGTCGAGCCCGGCGTACCGCAGGCGCTGCCCAGTGACTCTTTGCCGGAAGGCCACGCTGACGTGCAGTAGGCAAACGCTGGGCGCGTAGGAACGGATGATGGCCTGGGCGACCCTGCGTTCGCTCTCAATCTTGCCCAGGCGCGCGCTGGTTTCGTCGAGCCGCTGGCGCAAGGTGGAGACTTCATCGGAGGCGGCGGTGGCGATGCGTTCGCGCAGGGATTGCGATTCCGCCTCCAAGCGCTGTTTCTGCTCTTCGGCGGAGACCGCGGAAGAACGCTCGATTTCATCGCGCAAGTTGCGCGTGCGCACGAGCAGCGCTTCCTGGCTGGTCAGGCCGCGCTGGAACTGCGCGATGGCCGCGCGCGTGCGTTCATTTTCTTTTTCGGAGCGCCGCGAGTACATGAAAAAAATCGCCGCCATCATCGCGGCCACCACGAAAAACACTCCGACGCCAATTTTCAGCCGGCGGGCCAGCGAACGAGCATCGGCGGACATTTCTTCCGTCACGGCCAGCGCTTCGAAGGCCGTGCGGGCAATCTGCTGGCCTTCTTCGGCGATTTGCGACTTGCGCCGCAGCTCGTCTTCCGCCTTTCTGCTCCGCAACTGCGCCCGCACGCGTGCCAGCAGTTCGTCCGGCTCGGCAGGAAGCGGCAGCACGTCATCGGCGCCGAGGTCGAGCGCGCGCACGCGTTCCGCCGCGTCGCCTGCGGAAAGCACGATGATGCGCATGGCCTGCGTTGCGGCTGCGCCTTTCAACTCCGTGAGCACCTGCCAGCATTCGCCGCCGGGCAGGTTCGTGGCCAGCAACACCAAGTCCGCATTTTCCAGGCGCGCCGTTTCCAGCGCCTGCGGGCATTCCGACGTCATGAACACGTCGTAGGCAGCCGATTGCAGCAGATCGAGCAGGCGCAGGCGCGAGCCTTGGTCGCCATCGAGGATGAGAATTTTTTCGCGCGCAGAATTCATTAGCTCGGGCCGGTTGAAGCCTCACCTATCCTAGTGGAAAACATGGCCACTTGTCTTGTGCCACGGCCCGGTTAACACTTTCCCCACGGCGGCGTCTAGTCACATGGCGGAACCCGGAGCAAGACCGGTGCAGTTGCGCCCGGTTCCCAGGACTGGCTGTGGAGATAACCATTGACGCGAATGCCGGTATCAGGCAATTTCGCGGTGTGAGTTCGCCCGCCGCCTCCCAAGTTCATCCCGACGCCGCGCTGGTGCTCGCCGCGCGCGACGGCGACCGCGCCGCGTTTGGCGCGCTGTACACGCGCTATTCGCGCATGGTCCACGGGCTGTTGCTGGGGCGCGTACCCGCGCCGGAAGTGGCGGACCTGGTGCAGGACGTTTTTCTGCTGGCCTTGCGCCGCCTGCACACGCTGCGCGAGCCTGCCGCATTTGGCGGCTGGTTGGCTATGATTGCACGCAACCGCGCCACGGATTTTTTCCGCCGCTCCCCGCAGACGCAGGAGCTGCCTGAAGATTTGTCCGGCGGCAGCGGCGGCGCTGCGCAGCGAGCCGAAGCGCTCGCCGTGCTGGACGTGATCAAGTCGCTGCCGGAAGCGTATCGCGACACGCTCATCCTTCGCCTGGTCGAAGGCCTTACCGGGCCGGAAATCGCGGAACGAACGGGACTGACGGCAGCCTCCGTCCGCGTGAACCTGCACCGCGGCATGAAACAGTTGCGGGAGAAACTGGGCGTGGCTCCTGCGCCGCGCACCGACGCTGAGGAATTGCAAGATTGGAGTACCAGCCATGAGTGACAACTATCTCTGGGATGGGTCCGGAAAGCCGGATCCAGAAGTCGAGCGGCTGGAAACGCTGCTGGCAACCCTGCGCGAAGACGTGCCCGCGCCGGCGTTTGAGATGCCGGAGCGGCGCCCTGCATGGCGCTGGTGGCCGGCGCTGCCGCGGTTTGCAGCGGTGGCGGCGATGCTGGTCATCGTAATTGGCGCCACGTTGCTGATGCGCGTCGGACGGCAAACCTCGTGGGCAGTCACGCGTGTCGAAGGCGCGCCGCGTGTCGCCTCGCACTCGATTTCCGATAATGGCCGCTTGAAGATCGGCGAATGGCTGGAAACGGATAGCGCCTCGCGCGCGATTATTGACATCGGCATGATCGGCGAAGTGGAAGTGAAACCGGATTCGCGCGTGCAACTGCTGCGCGCCGACGCGTCCGACCATCGGCTGTCACTGCAACGCGGCGCGATTTTCGCGCGCATCTGGGCGCCGCCGCGCCTGTTTTCAGTGGAGACGCCTTCCGCGAACGCTGTGGACATGGGTTGCGTGTACCGGTTGGAAGTGGACGCGAGCGGTGCGAGCCTGCTGCACGTGGAAACGGGCCTCGTCACCATCGAGCGCAATGGTCGCGAGTCGCTCGTGCCCGCGGGCGCGATGTGCCTGACGCGTCCTGGCGATGGCCCGGGCACGCCCTACTACGAAGACGCTTCGGAAAAATTCAAGCAGGCGCTGGCGGAACTCGATCCGCTCCTCGCCCTAACACAGGGGATAAGTGAAGCTAAGCGCCCAAGCGGAGTCGAGATCATCTATACCTCGCCCGATGTCGCGGACAAACGTACCGCGGCGCTGAACATCGTACTGGCGGAATCGCGTAAAAGAGATGCGCTCACTCTGTGGCATCTGCTGACGCGCGTCGCGCCCGACGAAAAGAATCGCATTTACGACCGCATGGCCCAACTTGTGCCGCCGCCTGCTGGCGTCACGCGCGAAGGCATCCTCAGCGGCGACGCCGCCATGCGCGACGCCTGGGCCGACCAACTTGGCATCGGCAGCATGACCTGGTGGCGCTGGTTCTGGAAGAAATCCCCGATAAAGTGACCGGTTACTGAAATGCTCACTTCGCGGAAAGTGCTTCTGGTGGTGCTGGCCACGGCTTCATTTTTATGCTCTGGCGCCTAC
>DASYRO010000356.1:0-2817 GCA_036004385.1 Candidatus Acidiferrales bacterium | reverse complement strand
GCATCCCCGGGCCCTTCACCGCGATGATCAGCATCAACGATTATTTCGACATGATTCTAGTGATCCTGCTGGGGCTGGGTATCGTATTTCAGTTGCCCATCTTGGTTTTCTTTCTGACGTTGTTCCACATCGTGACGCCGGCCTTCCTGTGGAACAATTTTCGTTACGCGGTGCTGGTGATCGCCATACTAGCGGCGGTGGTCACGCCCACGACGGATATTCTGACCATGGTGATTTTCATGGCCCCGATGCTGGTACTCTACGTGATCAGCATCGGCGTCTCCGCCGCGGTGGTGCGCAAACGGCAGGTGGCGGCGGGAGAAAAGCCAGCGGACGTGAGCGCCACGGCCATCACCATTGTCGTCCTGGTGGCCGGAGCGGCGGCGCTCCTCTGGGCCGGGCAACACTACGGCTGGTGGCGTTTGCTGCGATGAAGAAAGTGGCGAGTGATGAGTGGCGAGTGGCGAGAGAGAGGCCTGTGCTATTGAGAATGGAATCCAAATTGAGAGGCGCGACCGTAATTTTGCTCGCGGCGTGCGTCTGCGCCTGCGGCGGAGATAAATCCACGCCCACGGTGCAGGCCGTGAAGCCTGCCAGCAGCTCCAAGGCGCCATCGGACGCCTTGCCTGCGGACCAGACTGGCGGCTTCGATGGCGCCAAAGCTTTTGCGCACGTGGAAAAAATGGTCGCGCTCGGGCCGCGGCCGTCGGGTTCAGCGGCCATCAAACAAACGCAGGAATATATCCGCGGACAACTGAAATCGTTCGGCTGCGCCGTCGAGGAAGACAATTTCGAAGCGTCCACGCCGGCCGGAAGAATTCCCATGAACAACATCGTGGGGAAAATTCCCGGCGCGAGCGCGAATGTGATCCTGCTGCTGACGCACTACGACACCAAGCGCATGGAGAATTTTGTCGGTGCAAACGACGCCGGCTCCTCCACGGGATTAATGCTGGAAATGGCGCGTCTGCTGTGCGGCCAAAAGCGCGGGCTCAGCGTGTGGATCGCGTTTCTGGACGGCGAAGAAGCCATCGGCGAATGGAGCGCCACGGACAGCACCTACGGTAGCCGTCAAATGGCCGCCAAGCTGGCGCTGGCCAATGAGACGCGCCGCATCAAGGCCGTCTTGCTGGCCGATATGATCGGCGACCGAAATCTGGGGATCCGGCGCGAGTCCAACTCCACGCCCTGGCTGACGGAGCTTGTCTGGAACACCGCCAAGCGCCTGGGATACGAAAAATATTTTCTTACCGATACGCAGGCCGTTGAAGACGACCACCTGCCATTTCTGAAGCGCGGGCTGCCCTCCGTGGACCTGATTGATCTGGATTACGCCGCGTGGCACACGCCGGCAGACACGCTGGACAAAGTCAGCGCGCGCAGCATCGGCATCACCGGCCACGTGATTCTTGAAAGCCTCGGGGAAATCGAAAAGAAAGCCCGCTGACGCGGTCTGCGGTCAACTCAGATCCCGCGCTTTGTTTTCCTGATTTCTATTTTGCTTTTTCGGCCTTCGCGTTTTCTTTTTCCGGCGCTTCGGCGAAATTCACTTTGCCGTTGCGCGCAATGAAGGAGTGCCTGTGGAATTTCTCGTCGTCGGGGAAGGGAAAGTCGGAGCGGTAATGGCTGCCGCGGCTTTCTTCGCGGGCGATGGCGCAGCGGGTGATGAGCTGCGCGAGCGCCCAGACGTTACGCAGCTCATGTTCGCTGCGGCCTGCAGAGCCGGGCGAGGAGACGTCGAGGGCGCGGAGCTGTTCGAGCGCGCGCGTCAAGTCCCGGCCGGAACGAATGATGCCCACCTCGCGCCACATGATATTGCGGATTTGTTCGAGCGGGCCATTGGGCGGATCCGCGGGCGGATGATTGTGGCCGGAATTCTCCGTGTGCTTTGCATTGCCCGGATTGTTTCCGTGGCGCGCATTGCCGGAATTGGCTGGCGCCGAATTGCCGCGATGCGCATTCGAATTGCCGGATTTTGCGTTCTTTGACGCAGTATTCGCGGAGGCGGATTTTTTCTGCTTGGGACTCACTTCAGTAGCCATGGCCGCGCCGCAGCGCGCGCCGAAGACCAATCCTTCGAGAAGGGAATTGCTGGCCAGACGATTCGCGCCATGCACGCCGGTGCCCGCGGTTTCTCCGGCGGCCCAGAGTCCGGGAAGAGACGTGCGGCCATGGAGGTCGGTCTTCACGCCGCCCATCATGTAATGCGCTGCGGGCCGCACGGGGATCAGATCAGTGGCGATATCCAGGCCAAACGTTTGGCAGGTGGAGTAGATGCGCGGAAAGCGTTTGCGGACGTAGTCCGCATCGAGGCCGGTCATGTCCAGATAGACGAACTCCGTGCCGGTCTTGTGCATTTCCGCGACGATGGCGCGAGCCACGATGTCGCGTGGCGCCAGCTCACCGGCTTCGTGGTAATGCTTCATGAAGCGGTGGAGGTCGGCATTGCGCAGGATTCCGCCTTCGCCACGCAGCGCTTCGGAAAGCAAGAAGCGCGGCGCGCCCTTGATGCACAGCGCCGTGGGATGGAATTGTACGAATTCAAGGTCGGTGAGAATGGCGCCTGCCTCGTGCGCGATAGCCATTCCGTCGCCGGTAGCCACAGAAGGATTCGTAGTTTCCCGAAAAACTTGCCCCGCGCCTCCGGTGGCCAGCAAGACCGCGCCGGCGCGAACTTCGTGCGCGGCGTTGGTGGCTTCGTCGTGAAAGCGCAGGCCGGTGACGCGCCCCGCGTCCAGCAGCAACTCCGTGGTGAACGCGTGCGCGCGAAACGTGATGCCTGCCAGCGAGTTCGCACGAGCCATCAGCGCACGGCTG
>DASYRO010000355.1:0-3913 GCA_036004385.1 Candidatus Acidiferrales bacterium | reverse complement strand
CCGACGGCATGGAGAAGATGAAGTACGATATGGCTGGCGGCGCGACCATGCTTGGCGTGATGAAGGCCCTGGCCCAGCTCAAGCCCGCCGTGAAGGTGATTGCCTGCGTCCCGGCCACGGAGAACATGCCCGGCGGCCGCGCGCAAAAACCCGGCGACGTCCAGTTCGCGATGTCCGGCAAATCCATTGAGGTGCTCAACACCGATGCGGAGGGCCGGCTGATTCTGGCCGACGGCCTGACTTACGCGCGGCGCTTGGGCTGCACGCATTTGATTGACGCCGCCACCTTGACCGGCGCGATTGTCGTCGCGCTCTCGCACATCAACGTCGGCGTGTTTGGCTCGGAGCAGGCGTTCACGGACCGCCTGCTGGCTTCGGCGCGCGCGTGCGGAGAGAAGATGTGGCCCATGCCCGTGGACGATGAATACCGCGACATGATTAAAGGAAGCATCGCGGACATTCAGAACATCAGCAGCGCCAAAGGCGGCGGCGCCGTCACCGCGGCGATGTTTCTGAAAGAGTTTTCCGAAGATACGCCTTGGATTCATTTGGATATCGCCGGTACGGCGTGGTTGGACGATGCCAAACCCTGGTCCGCGAAAGGCGCTAGCGGCGTGGCTGTGCGCACGTTAATTGATTTGGCGATGAAATTTTGACGGACTCGTTGGGAGAATACCACTCCATGCGAATCATTGTTGTCGGCTTCGGACGTCTGGGCACGCAGGTGGTGAAGCACCTGGACACGCAGCAGAACGAAGTCATCGTCATCGACAAGCAGCGCGAACTGCTTCGCCGCCCCGACCGCGATCCGAATGTGCGCTTCATCGCGGGCAACGCCACCGATCCCGACCTCTTGCGCGAGGCCGGCGCGGAAAAAGCCAGCGCGCTTATCGCCCTCACCCGCGATGAAAATACAAACCTGATGGTGGCCCAGGTGGCGCGCACCGTCTTTAACATTCCGAAAGTGATGGCCGTGGTTTATGACCCGGCTCGCGAGCCGAGTTATCGCGCGGCAGGTATCGAGACGATGGCCCTCACCGTGGCAGGCGCCGAATTCCTGGTCGGACAGCTTTCCGCCGCCCCCCCCGAATCCTTCGCCAAAGTTTGGGAACGCGCGCACGGGCACTCCGCGGAAACGCCGGCGGCGCCGGCCCGCGAAGAAGTCAGCGGCGGCTCGATGTACGTCATCGTCGTCGGCGGCGGCCGCGTGGGCTATTTCCTGGCGCGCGCGCTGCTCGAGAACAACATCGAAGTCACCATTATTGAGTCGAGCAAGGAAATTTTTGATCTCGTGTCGCAACAAGTGGATTGCCCGGTGATTTTTGGCGATGGCTCTACGCACGCAGCACAGGAACTGGCGGGGGCGCGGCGCGCCAACGTCTTTGTGGCCGTCACCAATCACGACCAGGACAACCTCATCGCCTGCCAGCTTGCCAAACAAAACTTCGGCGTGCTGAAGACAATCGCCCGCGTCAAAAACCCCGCCAATGAAGCGCTCATGCAGCAGTTGGGCGTGGACATCACCGTCAGCTCCACGGCCATCATCACCAGCGCCATTCAGAGCGAGCTGCCGCACTCGCGCATCCGCCAGGTGCTCGATCTGCGTGCCGGCCAGCTCGAAATCATGGAATACCGCTTGGACCAGAAATCGCCCGCGGTCGGCAAACAGCTTCGCAGTCTCACATTTCCCGCGGCGTGCAACATCGTCACCATTTTTCGCAACGGCGAAGCCATGGTTCCGCGCGGCGAAACCACCTTTCAGGAAGGCGACCTCGTTCTCACGCTCGTCAAGCTGCCTACCGAGCCGGAAATCCGCAAACTCTTGTTGGGATGAATCGCGGGAACTGGCCTACATTCTTTCCGGCGCTTCGATGCCTAGAAGATCAAGCGCGCGGACGAGGTTCGTCTCCATCGTTTTCGTCAGGACGAGGAGAAACGTCTTGCGCGCGGCGTCCTCCTCCGAGAGGATGTGATGCTTGTGATAGAAGTTGTTGAAGGCCTGTGCGAGTTGAAAGGCATACTTCGCCACGAAAGCGGGTTCCTGCGCACTCAGCGCTGAGTCGGCATGCCAGTCCAGCGAGCCGGCAATTAGCGAGAGCTCCCATAATTCATTTCCATCGGGATTCGCCAAGAACTTGGCCAGATCCTCGGGTGTAGCGTGGCCGTACTCGATACCCGGCACGGACCCTGCCGGCAGCGCAGCACGCAGGGACTCAGGGAAATCTTTTCGTGGCAGGGTCTCAACAAACTTCCGGAAAATATTTCGCGCGCGGACAACGGCGTACTGGCAGTACGGTCCCGTCTCGCCTTCGAAGCTGAGCGCGTCCTTGAAATCGAACGCGATCACCGTGTTCCGCGTGTACTTCAGCAAGAAGTAGCGCAGTGCGCCGATGGCGATGCTGTGCGCGATTCGCGAACGGTCTCCTTCCGCTTCATCAGGATGGCGCTTGTCCACTTCCGCGCGCGCGTTGGCCTCGAGCCGGTCGAGCAGGTCGTCCGCCTTCACGCCGAGACCTTTGCGCCCGCTCACTTCCACATAGGGTTTCTTGGCATCCTCGGGCGGAATCTCGTAACCCATCTCCTGCGCGCATCGCGGAGTGAGCGCCACCATCTCGTAGGAAAAATGCACGGAACGATCGGCCTGTTCGTTGTAACCCACCGCACGCAAGCCGGCCATGACCACGCGTTGCAAATACGACTGTCGCGAATCAATGACGTTGAAGACGCGCGCGCCGTGACCGAACTGTGGCGCGTTCGGCTCGCCTTGGTCCGACGCCGTCGCCCAAATCGTGTGCCCATCGGGATAGCTGTGGAATTTCCGGTAATGAAAATCCTTGCCCAGCAGTCCGAACTTCCACATTTGATAGGCGATGTCTTTTCCGACGTATGTCACTGTGCCGTTGGAGCGCACGATGATCTTCGTATCGTCTTCGGCAGTAGGGTCGGCGTCTTCCGAAAGAGGCATCACCCAGCAGCCGGCGTTTTTGCCCGATTCCGCATATTGGATCGCCTTGCGTTCCTTCAATAGTTGAAACGCCGCATCCCAGAATTTCAGGTGCAGGATATCGCTTTCGCGCGGCAGAACGTCGTAGCGCACGCCGAGCCGCTCCATGGTGCGGATGTGGCAGCGGACAATGGCCTCCGCGACGATGTGACCGATTTCTGCGGCCGGTCCGGAATCTTCTTCAATCGCCTTCAGCGTTTCTCCGCGCAGCGCTTCGCGGCTCTTGTCCTCTTCGTAGAATTGCGTTACCCGCGCGTAGAGATCCCAGCAGTAGTAATCGAACCGCGGCTGCGCAGCCAGCGCGCGCACATCATCGGGCGTTTTCTTTTCCAGATGCTGGAAGCCGATAACCACGTCCGCCACTTGCACGCCAGTATTATCGAGATAATTTTGCACTTCGACGCGCTGGCCCGCGTCGCGCAGCAACCGCACGAACGTGTCGCCCAGCGCGGCGTTGCGCAGGTGACCAATGTGCGCCGCCTTGTTGGGATTGATGTTGGTGTGTTCGACGATGACTTTCGCCGCGTTTGCTGCCGGCTCCCGTTTGCGGACCGCGCGGCCAGCAAATTCCCCGATGGCTGCATTGAAAAACGCCGCTCGGTCGAGAAACGCGTTTAGGTACCCTCCACCGGCCACTTCCCAGCGTGCCACGCCTTCGATGGGTCCGAGTTCCGAGACGATTTCCTGCGCCAACTGCCGCGGCGCACGCTTCAGGCGTTTCGCCAATTCGAAACACACAGGCGAGGCGATTTCGCCCATCTCAATTTTCGGCGGACGTGATGTCGGCACGGCCACATCAATCTCGTAGCGCCGCCGGATGTGCGCGCGCAGGGCATCCTTGATTCGCGTCTCGACGGTGAGATACACAGCGCTCCTTGGTGCACGAAAATCAATCGATTATAGGGATAC
>DASYRO010000354.1:0-8125 GCA_036004385.1 Candidatus Acidiferrales bacterium | reverse complement strand
ATCCGCAGATTACGCAGATTCCACAGATTACTTACGACAAAATTCAAAATAAATGATGGACAGTAGAAAGTTAGATTACTGGGCCTTCCTCTGTTGCTGGTTCCTGTTTTTTTCGTTTCCTCGCTTCTTCGCTTGGCTTTACTCTTCTCTCTTTTCCAGGTTCTGGAATTGGAAAACTGCGCAATCTGCGTAATCTGTGGATGACCGACTCCGCTGCATCTTTGCGTTAGGTTTTGCCTTTGCTTTTCAATCTGTGTAATCTGCGCAATCTGCGGATGCTTTTTTCTGTTAAACTCCGCGCATTATTCGCAACCGCGGAGGCTGCCATGCTCGCACGCCGTGAGTTTCTGCAACGCGCCGCCATCGGCGCGGCCATTCTGGGCATTCCCATCGCTCGCGCCGAGCAGATATTTTCGCAGGAGATCCCACTGCCCGCGCAGGGATTGCTCGCGTCCGACCCCGAGCGTTACTGGGCCGAGCTGCGCCGCCAGTGGCTGCTGGCCTCCGACCGCGTCAATCTCAACTGCGGCTCGGTGGGTTGCACGCCGCTGCCGATTTTGCGCGCCATGATTGATCACATCCTTTTCGCGGAGACGTACCGCGAAGCGCCCTACCCGTGGTTCGGTTACGAAGAAAATACGCGCTTGCGCGACCTGCGCGATTCGCTGGCCACGTTCCTGCACTGCAAGCGCGACGAGCTCGCGCTGGTCCGCAACGCCACGGAAGCCAACAACGTCGTCTGCAATGGTTTCGACATGAAACCGGGCGAAGAAGTGCTCATGACCGACCAGGAGCATCCCGGCGGCAAATGCTGCTGGGAACAGAAAGCCGCGCGCTTCGGCACGAAAATCAGTTACGTGCCGCTGCCCAAGCCGCCCGCCACAAAACAGCAGATCGTGGACCTCTTCGCCCGCGCCATTAAGCCCGAAACAAAAATGATTTTCTTCAGCCACATCACCACCGTCACCGGAGTGATTTTGCCCGCCAAGGAAATTTGCGCCATGGCCCGCAGCCGCGGCGTGCTCACCTGCCTCGACGGCGCGCACGCCATCGGACAAATCCCGCTCGACCTTCACGACATCGGCTGCGATTTTTACGGCTCCAGCCCGCACAAGTGGCTGATGGCGCCGAAGGGCACCGGCTTTTTGTATATGCGCGAAGAAACGCTCGACAAGGTCAAGCTGTGGGTCAACATCGCCAGCGGCGAATGGAAGAATTACGACATGAAGGCCTACCGCTTTTCCAACTTCGGCACGTCGAACCTTTCCGTGTTCGTCGGCCTCAAAGCCGCGCTCGATTTCTTCAACCAGATCGGCCCCGAGAAAATTTATGCGCGCTCGCACATGCTGGCTACGCGCGTCCGCGACTTCGTCGCCAAGCAGCCGCAGCTCAAAGTGGTCAATGCGTCATCCGACGACTTCTTCGGCACGCTGGTGAGCTTCGAGCCTGCTCCCGGCTCCGGCCTGAAGGATCTTTCGCGCATCGCGCAAGAATGCTCGGCGCGCAATATCCGCATCGCCGGCGGCGGCGAACGCATCCGCATCGCCACGCACATCTTCACGCAGCCCAACGAACTCTCCGCCTTTTTCGACGCCGTCTCGGCAGGGCTCCGTTCGTAAGCGCCGCGCTCGGAGTGCGGAAGCTTGCTTCCGCCTTGCATTCCGGCGCGTTGGTCCTGATTTCGTTCTGCCGGAGAAGGGTCAGCGCCGCCTTGCGTTCCGATTTTCACTCTTCGTTTTTCGCTTTTCGAATCCCGGTTTCTCCGCACCACGGTTGAGCAAATGGCGTATCTCTGCTACCATAACCGTTTGTTTCATCGTGTTATTTCTTGCAGGAGCAGCTATGGCTCAGAGATGTGATGTGTGCGGCAAAGGGCCGCGATACGGCAATGTAGTGAGTCACGCGAATAATATTCGCCGGCGCCGTTGGAATCCGAACCTGCGCCGCGTTCGTGCGATCGTCAAAGGCGTGCGCATGCACGTGCGTGTGTGCACCGCCTGCATTCGCGCCGGCCGCGTGATGAAGGCCGCCTGAGTACCTTCCACGGTTTATTTTCCTGAGGTGACGTTGTGCGCTATCGCGCTGTCCTGACCGCCGGGCTTCTCGCGCTCGTCGTGTCCGCGGCCGCGTGTAAGAAGGAAACCGCGCCCGGCCCGGACGTGTGGGCCACCGTCAACGGCAAGCCCATCACCCGCGACGAAGTCGAGAAATATTATCGCAGCCGCAGCAACCCCGAAGGCCAGGAGCCGTCCCAGGAAGAAGCACTCTCCCTCAAGCTCAACATCGTTGATGAGCTCATCAACAACGAAATCCTGCTCGAACGCGCCAAGAAGTTGGGCATGGAAGCAGGCGATGGCGAAGTTGAAGACAAGTTCACGGAAATGAAGAGCCCCTTCACCGAAGACGAATTCCAGCGGCAAATGAAGGACCGCGGCGTCACCGTAGACGACCTCAAGCGCGACCTTCGGCGCCAGCTCACCATCCAGAAGCTCATCAATCGCGAAGTGGTCGCCAAGGTCAGCATCACCGATCAGGACGTCAATGATTTTTACGAGCAGAACCGCGCGCAGTTCAACGTCGTCGAGCCGCAGTTCCGCGTCTCCCAAATCGTCATTACGCCGCGCAAGGACCAGGTGCGCAACCGCAAGAACGACGACGCCACCACCGACGCGGAGGCCAAACGCAAAGCAGGCGCGTTGCTTGCGCAAGTTCATGAGGGCGCGGATTTCGCGCAGCTCGCGATGGACTACTCGGAAGATCCCAGCACGTCGGCCAACGGCGGCGACCTCGGTTACATTCCCGAATCCGCGCTCAGCCAGACGGATCCCGCGCTGAAGAGGGCGCTGGTATCGCTGCGCGCCGGCGAAGTGAGCTCCGTCGTTGCGCTGCGCGACGGCTACCGCATCCTCAAGCTAATCGCCCGCGAATCGCCCGGCCAGCGCGAGTTTTCCGACCCCAAAGTTCAGAACTCCATTCGCGAGACGCTCAAAAATCGCAAGGAACAATTGCTGCGCTCCGCGTATCTCAGCGTGGCCCGCGACAATGCCACCGTGCGCAATTACCTCGCCCAGCAGGTGCTCGAGTCCGCCGGCAAACTCCCCGCCGCCGCTCCTTCCCCCGCTAAACAATCCACCCCGCCGAAAAAATAATCATCGGCTCTCCGTCGGCGTGCCGAGCCCAGCGCTCCCGATTATTGCAGCGTTTTAGGATCTTGTTTTGTCCTTCCGAGCGAAGCGAGGAATCTGCTTTTGGATTGTCTGAATCGAATAACGGAAGTTTCGCTTCTGGATTTTGGCTTTTGGCTTTTGAATTTCAAATCCGAAATCTCAAATTTGAAATTCGCTGTTTCCCGGATCTCTGATTGGTGATTTCTACACGCAAGCCCAACACCCTACACCCCTAACTCACCACCGCCACCGTCTCTCCCGCATTCACCGCCTGCCCTTCCGCCACCAGCATTTTTTCTACTCTGCCGGTTTTCGGCGCTTTGATCTCATTCTGCATCTTCATGGCCTCGACGACGAGCAATCCCTGCCCGGCTTCGACCGCATCGCCGGCCTTCGCCAGCACGCGCACGATTTTTCCGGGCATGGGCGCCTTGATTTCCTGACGCCCTTCGGCTTCGATTCCGCCGCTGCGCGCGACGCGCCGGCTGCGCCACTGCCGCGGGTCCACCACCTGCGCGACGAGTTCCTCGCCTCCCGCGCTGATGTGCAATCCATCGGGCGCGGCGTGTACGCGAACCTCGTAGGATTGCCCGCGCAGCAAAATTGAATACATCGCGGGCCCGACTTCCACCGCGTCCGCTTCCACCGGCCTTCCATCCAGCGTGCACACCAGCCGCCCGTCCTGCCGCGCGATTTCCACCGCGCGTTCTCTTCCGCCAATGTGCACTTTCAGTTTGATGACTGTTCGCCTTTACGACTTTCTCTGCGTTTCTCCGCGCGCTCTGCGTCTCTGCGTTCGATTATGTCTTGGCCTTGCTTTCTCAATCTGTGTAATCTGCGTAATCTGCGGATTCACTTTTTT
Source organism: Candidatus Acidiferrales bacterium (assembly GCA_036004385.1). Lineage (GTDB taxonomy): Bacteria > Acidobacteriota > Terriglobia > Acidiferrales > UBA7541 > JACQDE01. Next base: position 4,096 of record DASYRO010000354.1, on the reverse strand, counting down.
GTTGTAGCTTTAGTTTTGTCTACCGCTGCGCGGAATCCCGCCGCCAATTTCTCCGCCGGCCCGCGTCCCCAATAGTGCAAAAAAATCACCACCGGCCGCGCGTTAATCATGTGGTGGTGGATGGCCACCACTTCAAGCCCGTTCTGCCGTAGCGCCTTCAGCACCGGCGTGACTTCGCTTTCGCGCATAGCAACATCCCCGGCCACCACGGCGTCGTCCATCGTGCCATAAAACGCCGCCCAGGTGTTCAGGCCCATGCGCGCGTTAATCGTCGCGCCCATTTCTTTTAACGCGACGTCGTCCCGCCCAATCGTAATTTTCCACACGCCTCCCGTTTCCTCGCCGGGCTTTCCGATAATTCCAGAAATCTTCGCGCCGTCGATCTTGCTCGCTGGCGCCGTGCCGGCGCCCTGCGCTGTCGCTTTCGGAATCATGTCCAGCGCGGGTTTCAACTTGCGCGCCACTTCTTCCGCTTTTCCGTGCGCGTGCACGTGCATATAAAACACGCGCGGCTGCTCCCAGAAAAAATGGTTGTGCAGCGCGGTCACCTCGATGCCGTTCTCCAGCAGCGCGGACATCACCGGATTCACTTCGTCTTCGGTCAGCACCAGGTCGCCCATGACCACGTCCATTCCGCCCGTCCCTTTGCTGAACGCCACCCAGCCGCCAAAGCCGAACGCGGTGGGCAGGGCCATTCCTTTCACGCTGACCTGCAAATCGTTGCGCGGCACATTCACTTTCAGCACTCCCGCCTTGAAATCTCCCGTGCGCCCGAGCGTGTCCAGTACCTTTTTATAATCAGCCGGCATTTCTTGCGCGCCCGCAATCATGCCGCAGAAAAATGCAAACACGGCTGGCATAATGATTCGTCTCATGTTTTTCCCCCTCACGATTTTGTTCTTTCTTCCGGCGGCCTGACGCGGCGGAACGCCGTGTACAGCGTCACGTCGTACGCAATTTTGATGCCCCCGCCAAAAAAGAGCGGGCTGGCCATGGAAAGCGCTTTCATCGCCGCGCCCGCAAACGCCGGCGCGATGGCGTACGCGAGGTTGCGCGTGAAGGTCGTCATGCCGCTGGCGAACGCGCGCTCTTCCGGCTGCACGACCGCGAGAATGTACGACTGCCGCGTGGGCACGTCCATTTCCACCAGGCCTTCGCGCGCCAGAAAAAGCGCTATGGCCCACGGCAGGCTCGGCGCAAACGGCACGGCAATCAAAAAAATGCTCGACGGCAGGTGCGTAAACACCATCGTGTTCAAGAGACCAATTTTTCGCGCGAGCCACGCCGCTACCAGGTGAGATGCGGCGTTGGCCACGCGCGCGCCGAAAAAAATCGGCCCCAACAATTCTTCGCCCGCGCCGAAGCGATGGAAAAACCAGTACGCCACCAGCGTGCTCGACAAAAATCCGCCGCCCAGGCTGTCCATGCCCGTCAGCGCCGCCAGCTTGTAAATCACCGGACGATTTTCTTTCGGCGGCAGGCTCATGCGCGGCAAAAGTTTTCCCGTCTTCACCGCTTCCACCGCGGGCGAAAGCGATGCGTACAGCGCGAGCGCAATCACCGCCAGCGCCGTGTAGGTCCACCACGCGGCTTGATATGATTGCGCCACCGGCCAGCCCCACGTGTGCCGCAGCAGATAGGGCACGCCCGCCGCGAGGCTTCCCAGCGCCAGCCCCGCGTCCATCAGCAGGCTGTACCACGCAATCGTCCACGTGCGCCCCGCGTCGGTGGTGGTGGACGGCAGCAGCGCCTGCTCCAACGCGTACGCCGGCCCGCGGTCGCGTCCCAGTCCGTTGATCATTCCGAAAAATGCGAACGCCAGCAGCACGCCCGGCGCGTCCGTGTAGTTCGCGGAAAATACGAGCGCCAGCCCGCCCAGCGTCTGCAACACGCCGAGCGCGATCAGCGAAAACCGCCGCGCGCGATCCGCCAGCAAACCCGTCAGCAGCGTCGCGAGAGCGATGCCCGCGAGGCCGGCCGTGACCAGCAGGCCGGTCTGCCGCACGTCCCAACCGAGCGCGTTCAGGTGCAGCGCCAGCAACACGCCGCATAGGCCGATGGCCAGCGAGCGCACGAATGCCGCCGCGTAAATGAGGAATCGGTCTCGCAGGGATGGCATCAGCGTTCAGCAAACTTGCTGCCGCGCGTATTCGTAGAGCGCGTCGTATACCGGAAATTCCCGCGCCAGCCGTTCTTCATCGGAAATTCCCAGCAGCGCGAATCCGTGCGCCAGCGCGCGCAGGCCGAGCCCTTCCGGCGCGGCGTGCTCCTGACCCTTCACGTCCGCGGCGCGCACAATCAGCGCGAGGCGTTGCAGCGCGGCGTCGGTCAGCTTGTAATCTTCCAGGATTGCTTCAAACGTGCAGCGCTCGCCGCGATGGTTCAATTTGACTTCGGGAAATCGCGTCGCGTCGTAAGGAATTGCGTCCTGCGCTCGCGCTGCTGCCAGCAACCTGTCTTCCGGCACGAAAATAAATTCCGCCGCAGGGTCCACGAATCTCTTGATCAGCCAGGGACACGCCACGCGATCCACCTTCACATTCTCGCGCGTAATCCATTTCATGGCGTCCCTCCCGTTGGCGGGTCTCTTGACTACTTCGGATCGTACGAAACAACGGAAAACTTGTCGAAATGCGTCACGCTGTCTGCTTTTGTCCACACACCGACGCTGCCGGCGTCCGCGATCGTCTTATCATCGGCTTCAAACAGAAGTTTACCGTCGAAGGACACGCGGAAATGCGAGCCTCTGACTTCCAGCGCGAGCGTGTGCCACTGCCCCGACGTGACCCTGTGGGCGACGCCGGCAAACTGCACGCGGCGTCCCGCGATGACGTGATAGAGCCGCACATTATTTTCCAGCGCGTTGGCGCGAACGACGTAGTAATGGTCCGCGTTTGCGAACCGCGCCACCAGCCCGCACGCCTGATCCACTTTCCCTCCGACAGGCTTGCAGGCCACGGATACTTCCGCATCCTTTGCCGTGAACTGATCGTAGACAAGCACAGGAAAGCGATAGTCGGTCGCGTCCGTGCTGATTTGCGCCAGCACTTTCGAGCCGCTGGGCGCCGACGAATCCTCGCGGATTTCCCACTTGCCCGGCGTACCCTGGCCCGTCAGGTGCGCCGTGAACCCCGCAGGCGGAGCGCCCGGCGTAAATTTTTCGAAATCAATCGTCACCTTCGCGCCACCCTGCGCAAACACTATGCTCGCCAGCGCTAACGCGAAACTTACAAAAATTGTGCGGTATCGTTTCATAGTAAGTCCTATTTTCAATTTTCGGTTCTCTCTGTGCCTCTGCGCCTCTGTGGCGGATTGGTCTTCGCTTTTCGAGTTTCGAATATCGTCACTTTCGCGGCTCCCGATCGAGAAGTTCTTCTCGCCCCGAAATCTTCCACCGCGATTCGGCCACCGGCGCTTTTTCCGCCGCCTGCGCTCCATTTCCCGACAAGTGATACATCACCGCCGCCAGCACCGCCGCATCTTCCGCGGGCGGCGCATCGACGTTTGTAGGGCTGGCATCTCTGTCCGGGTTCGCCAGCAATTCGTCCAGCCAGCGCGTATGCAGATTCGCGCTGATAAAATCCGGCTCGCACAAAATCCGCCGGAAGAGCGCGATGTTGGTTTTGATCCCGCTCACGTAATACTCGTCGAGCGCGCGACGCATCCGCGCGATGGCTTCTTCGCGCGTGCTGCCCCACGAAATTAGTTTTCCCAGCAGCGGGTCATACTCGTTGGGCACCACCCAGCCGGGATAGACGCCGTCGTCCATGCGGATGCCCGGCCCGGCAGGAATGCGTCGCGCCAGAATCTTTCCCGGCGACGGAAAAAAATTGTTGTCGGGGTCTTCGGCGTAGACGCGGCATTCAATCGCATGCCCGCGAATGCTCACGTCGTCTTGCTTGAACGGCAGCGGCTCCCCAGCCGCCACGCGGATTTGCAGCTTGACCAGATCGAATCCCGTGACCATTTCCGTCACGGGATGCTCCACCTGCAAGCGCGTGTTCATTTCCAGAAAATAAAAATGTTTCCGGTCGTCCACGAGGAATTCCAGCGTGCCCGCGTTTGTGTAGCCTCCCGCGCGCGCCAGGCGCACGGC
>DASYRO010000353.1:0-2551 GCA_036004385.1 Candidatus Acidiferrales bacterium | reverse complement strand
TCAGAAACGCGCCCAGCGGCACGTCGCTCACCAGCCGCAGCCGCACCGCGCGGTCGAGCTGCTCGCGCAATTCTTCGGCAAGCTGCGCCGCTGGCGCGTCCGCCGGCTGCGGCAGAGCGTCCCAGTAACGCTCCACGCGCGCTTGCGAATCTTTCCATTCCAGCCAGTGCGCCGGTGGCAATTCGTGGATGTCTTCGAAAATCGTTTGCGGCGCGGGGACGTAGAGATACGTCAGAAAATCGTCCACGGCGCGCGGGTTCATCCGCCGCGACACGTCGGGATGCTCCAGCAGCGCTTTTATTTCCGACGCAAAGAGCAGCCGCCCGCCGCGCACGGCGTAGTACATCGGCTTGACACCCAGGCGATCACGCGCTAGGAAGAGCGAGCGCTTTTGCGCGTCCCACACGGCGAACGCGAACATGCCGCGCAATTTTTCGAGCGTCGCTGCGCCGCCGCGGCGCGCAAACAGTTCGAGCAGCGCTTCCGTATCCGACTGCGTGCGAAAGCGCGCGCCTTCGGCTTCCAGCTCCGCGCGCAGCTCGCGGAAGTTGTAAATTTCGCCGTTGAAAATAATCGTGAAGCGCCCGTTGGCGGAGGTCATGGGCTGCGCCCCGCCGGGCAGGTCAATGATGGCCAGACGGCGGTGGCCGAAGCTGACCTCGGGCGAAGAAAAATATCCCTCGCCGTCGGGCCCGCGATGGGCCACGCGCGCCGTCATCTGCCGGAGAATGTTTTCGTCAATCCCCGGCGCCGCGCCTGTGATGCCGCACATTTTCGGTATTCAGCGACCAGTGTAGGGGCGCAGCATGCTGCGCCCCTACTTTTCTGCCATTTTTCGCCACAACTCCAGCAGCCGCGCGACGTGGTCTTCCCACACAAACTTTTTCACGCGCGTCGCGCCCTGGCAGGCCAGCCGCTCGCGTTCCGCCGCGTCGCCCAGCAACTCGCGCAACTTTTCCGCCAGCGCGGACGCGTCCATCACCGGAAAATATTCCGCGGCGTCGCCGCAGATTTCGCGGTGCACGGGAATATCCGATGCGACAATGGGCAGCCGGCTGGCCATGGCTTCCACCAGCGGATGCCCGAAGGATTCGCACAGCGACGGAAACACAAAGATATCCGCCTTGTGATAGAGCGCCCAGGTTTCGTCGTAGCTGCGCACGCCGGCGAGGCGCACCACGCCTTCCAGCCGCGCCAGCAGCTCGCGCTCGGTGTCCGGCACCGGCGTGTGCTGGCCGTTGTGCAGCGCCGCATCCAGCGTCAACACCAGCTCGAACTCGGTATCCGCGCGCAAGATTTCCGCGGCGCGCAGCAGCGTGGCCAGATTTTTGTGGTCGGCGTAATGCGATACCCACAAGATGCGCGGCTTCGCGGACGGCTCGCGCCATTCCGGCTCAACCACGCGGTCGTGCGGCACGCCGTAGGGATTCACCACCGCGCGGCCCGCATCCAGCCGCACGAAGCGCGCGAGGTCGTCGCGCATGGCCGCCGTCGGCGTCATCACGCAATCGGCCGCGCCCACTGACCGCGCCACCAGCCATCGCCGCAGGGCGATTTCCGCGCGAAATTTCCGCGGCTTCAGCGCCAGCACGTGCTCGAAATATTCCTGCGAAAAATAAATGGGGATGCGCACCAGCAGCACCTGCGGGCAGGGACACGCCAGCATGGCGAAGTTTGCGGAGGAAAAGAGCACGTCCGGGCGCTCGTCCTTCACCAGAGCGCGCAGCGTGAGTTGCTCCCACAACATGCGCGCCGCATACGAGCCGCCGGCCGCGCCGCTGCCCAGCACGCGCACGCGCGGCCCGCTGCCCACGACGTGCAACTGTGCGCCCTTCGACGGAATCTCCGCTGTGCGTTCCTCCGGCACGATGAAGAGAAAATCGTCTTCCGGCGCGCCTTGGTCCGCGAGGCTGCGCGCCAGGTTGCGCGCATACGTCGCCGCGCCGCCCAGCTTCGCGCTCACGGCGTTGATCAGGATTTTCATCTTGGAGTGCGGAAGCTCGCTTCCGCCGTGGTTATGCGCGGGGCGCAGCAAGCGGCGCCCCTACACACACGTGCTCCTAGCCACCAATATGCCGGTCGGTCCATTTCTTGAGCACGTAGAAGAGCCACACGCGCGACCAGTGCACGCGCCCGTCGAGAAACTCGCGCCACAATTCGCACACCGCGCCCCATTGCAGTACGCCGGCCAGCGCCGGCCCGGGCTCGGCCAGCGCCGTTTCCACCTCGCTCCGCAATTCGCCGCGCAGCCACAAGTTCCAGGGAAACTCGAAGCCGCGTTTTTTCTGCTGGAGGATTTCCGGCGGCAGCGGCTTGGCCAGTGCGGCGACCAGCAGCGGCTTCCGCTGCCGCGCCAGCTTCCACGCGCCTGGCAGGCGCAGCATGGTTTCGGTCACCACGTGGTCAATCAGCGGCACGCGCAGCTCGAGTGAGTTGGCCATGCTCATGCAATCAGAATCGCGCAGCAGCGTGTTGCGCATGTAGCTGGAGAGTTCCAGGCAGCTCACGCGGTTCACCGCGTCGTGCCCGGCGATGAGCCGCTGCATTTCCG
>DASYRO010000352.1:0-3600 GCA_036004385.1 Candidatus Acidiferrales bacterium | reverse complement strand
GGTGAAGCGCGGCGAAACCATCGTGGTCACCGACCGCGGCAAGCCCGTGGCTCAGCTTCGCCCATATCCGGCTGATCGGGCCCCCGGCCCGACGTTGGAGGACATCCTTCGCCAGATGGAAGCCGAAGGTTATCTCCGCCTGGCCACCAAGCCATTCGGAAAACACAAACCCATTCCTTCCCGAGGAAAGCCCGCGTCGCAGATGATCATCGAAGAGCGCGAGTGATGCTGTACCTCGACTCTTCCCTTCTCGTGAAGGCTTATCTGAAAGAGGCCGATAGTGAGTCGGTCCTCGCCAAATTGGCTCCGTCGGAACGGACCTTTACGTCGTTTCTGAGCTTTGCCGAAATTCTTGCTGTTTTCGCAAGAAAATTCCGGGAAGGACTCTTATCAACCGGCGACTGGCACGCCGCGCGCGCGGAGTTTCGCCGGGACTGGGAACTGAAACTGAGTATCCTCGAGGTTAATTCGCAGACGCTCGCATCCGTTGAAATCTTAGTCGCGCGTCACCCGCTGCGCGGCGCGGACTCGGTCCATCTCTCGACTGCTCTGTGCCTGCGGGACAACATGCGTTTCTCTCGGGGCATGGCTTCGGAAGATGCCGTACCGGAATTCTGCACCGCGGACAAGCGACTGGCTGAGTTCGCAAATCTGGAAGGCCTGAAAGTCTTTCTACCCGCGTAGAGGGCTGAGGTTTCCTGTTTGCTTGCCGACTTCGGCGCCTCCTTTCATTTTTCTGATTTCGTGTTTCTGAATTCTGATTTTCTAGACGATGCCGAAGCGCCGGGCCACGCCGAAGATGGCAAATCCCAGCCCGCTGAGAAACAGCAGCGGCAGCAGGTAGCTGGTCACCGCAGGCGGAATGTGAAACGGAATCGGAATGGTAGTCTGAGGCGACGCCAGGTAATAGAGGACCGATGCGAGCAACATGTAGATCAGCCCGCGGCGAAGCTCCGCGCCGCCGCCGCGCACGGTTTGAAATTGAATCCTTTCCGGAATCATCTCCCGGCAGTCGGGGCATTGCTTGACGCCTTCGTCCACGAACGTGCCGCAGTACGCGCACTGTCGTCTGGCCATTCGCCCTCCCCACTTGACCAATGGAGCCTACACCACTCGGCGCGAGCCTAGTGGCGTTGCGCCGCCGTTGTCAACAAAAAGTCCTCATGCGTGGCGCCGGAGAATCATCCTCGCTCTCCTATTCTAGGTAGCGCCTCCAGCGCGACCCGGCAAATAGGGAAGCCTAGGGAGATCGTATCCCCCTGAGTCGTTGATGTAGTAATCCAAAAACACCGGTGGAAGCAAGCACAGTTCGAGCGGCGAGCAGGGAGCGAGCCGCTCGATGATCTGCCGCGGGGTCTGGTTTTCTTTGTGTGAGTTGGGCCGCGCCAGGTTGAAGTAGAGCTGGTAGGTGGTGACCTTGGCCAGGAACTCGCTGCGGCTGGCGAAGGTTTCCAGGTCGAAGAACTCGTCTTCGACCAAGCGATGCACGGTTTCCACGTCGCTCTGGTAGGTATGTGCGGCCGGCGGGATGCGCACGTGCTGGCTGTCTCCGAGGGCGGTGGGAAAACCCAGTCGCCGTCCGCCCGGATCGTCGGGGTTGGGCCGACCGATGAACTCGCCGCCGTTGTCGGTCTGCCAGACCAGGTCCCGCAAGGCTACCCCGTAGCGATCGAGGTGCCGCTGGACGCGGGCGGCGAACACGGCACTGGCCGCCGCGCTGCGGCGTTCCGCGTAGGCCAGGAAGAGCAGCCCGCTGCGCACCTCGCGCGCCGTGTACTGCACCCAGGGCAGGTGGTGGCGCTCGGCTTGCGGCCAGTAGTGCGGAATGTCGCACAGCTCCTTGGTGTCCGCGCTGATCTGCTGGAACAGCCGCCACGTGGCCTTCACCGCGGCCAGGTCCTGCTTGCGCTGATATTTCCGCCGGCGCTTTTTCAGCAGCCCATGCACACGCCAGATGCGTTCCAAGGCGCGGTGCGACAGGGGCAGGTCGAACTCGCGGATCAGCCGGCGGGCGCCGAAGGTAGGCAGTTGCCGGCGCAGGGCCACGACGTGCTGCTCGACCTCCGGCGCAGTCTTGCGCGGCTGGTGGTGCGGGGTGCGCGGACGCGCGACTAAGCCGGAAGGGCCCTGCTGCTGGTAGCGGCGCAGCCACTTGCGCACCGTGGGCACGGTGGTGACGAAGGCGCGGGCGGCGGGCTTAATGCCCGACTGCCGCGCATACTGCACGAGGCGCAGGCGATGGTTGTAGGCGTCAGACATCTCGCGCACCAGATCGAAATAGCGAACAGGAGCGGCCATGGCCCGGCGATTTTACGCGCCGCTCGTCGCCCGGCTCCTCCCCCCTCCGCCGGGCGACGAGCTCTCGCAGCCGCTTCTCACTCAAACACTTCAACCTCACCAGGGGGATACGATGTGAGTAGGCTCTCCCAGAGTCGAACAGCGCATCACGAGCGGCAGCCTGTGTGTTAGACTACGCAATTAACCAGCGAGGGCGGCGATGTACTTCCAACAATATTATTTGGCGTGTCTGGCGCACGGGTCCTATCTGATCGGTTCCGAAGGGCAAGCCGCAGTGGTGGATCCGCAACGCGATGTGCAAATTTATCTCGACGACGCCGCGAAGCAGGGGCTGACTATCACGCACGTCATCGAAACGCACATGCACGCCGATTTTGTCTCCGGCCACAAGGAAATCGCCGCGCGGACGGGCGCGAAGATTTACGTCGGGCAAAAAGCGGCCGCGCAGTTTCCGCATGTTGCGCTCAAAGACGGTGAAGAATTCCGCATGGGCAAGTGCGTGTTCCGCTGCATCGAAACGCCGGGTCATTCGCTGGACAGCATTTGCATCGCCGCGTTTAACTTGGAAGGGAAGACGGCACCTGGAGAACCCTGGGGCGTATTCACCGGCGACACGCTGTTCATCGGCGAAGTCGGCCGCCCGGACCTTTCGCCGACGCACACACCGCACGAGCTGGCGGGGATGCTTTACGACAGCCTGCAGAAACTGATGAAGCTGCCGGACTCTTGCCAGGTCTATCCAGCGCACGGAGCGGGGTCGCTCTGCGGGCGCAACATCAGCGCAGAAAAACATTCCACTATCGGCCGCGAGCGCGCCTTCAACTACGCGCTGAAGCCGCGCACACGCGAACAGTTTGTGGAGCTCATCACCGCCGATTTTCCCGAGCGGCCCGATTATTTCCTGCGCGACGCGCAGATCAACCGCGAAGGCGCGACGCAACTCAATGAGCTGCCGTTTCCGGCCACGCTCACGCCGCAGCAGGTGCTGCGCAAACAGGAGCAAGGCAACATCGTGCTGGACACGCGCACGGCGGCGGAATTCGGCGCGGGTCACGTGCCTGGGTCCGTCCACATCGGGCTTGGCGGACAATTTGCCGCGTGGGCCGGCTCGCTGATTGGACTCGACGCGCCGGTGATTCTCGTCGTGGGCAGCCCGGAGCAGCTGCAGGAAGCGCAGGTGCGGCTGGCGCGCGTGGGCATTGAAAACGTCGCCGGCTATCTGGGCACGTCGGGCAGCGCGCCGACGGGCAGCGAGTTTGGACCTGAGGCCTCCGCGCAGGCCATTCTGGCGTGGGAGAAGGA
>DASYRO010000351.1:0-8580 GCA_036004385.1 Candidatus Acidiferrales bacterium | reverse complement strand
CGGCGTCACTTACGACAGCGCGAATTATCAAAAGAGCCTGGACCTCGCACTGCAAAAATCGGGTTACACAAAATTGCGCAAGGAGCAGGCCAAGCTGCGCAAGCAGGGCCGCTACATGGGCATCGGCCTGAGCACTTACGTCGAAATCTGTGCCATGGGCCCATCGAGCGCGATGCCCGCGGGCGGCTGGGAAAGCGCCACTGTGCGCGTCGAGCCAACGGGACACGTCACCATTCTGACTGGCGCGTCGCCACACGGGCAGGGGCAGGAAACGAGCTTCGCGCAGATGGGCGCGGACGTGCTCGGCCTTACGCCGGACGACGTCAACGTCGTCCACGGCGACACCGCCGCTGTGCCCTACGGAATCGGCACGTTCGGCAGCCGCGGCACGGCGGTCGGCGGCACGGCGGCGTACAAGTCGCTGGTGAAGCTGCGCGACAAACTAGCCAGTATCGCCGGCCATTTGATGAGCGAAGACCCCAAAAATCTTGTCTTCGATGGCGGAAAAATATCTTCGAAGAACGGCGGCGGCAAATCCATTGGCCTCATCGAAGCCATCGGCGCAGCCTACGTGGCCAAGACGCTGCCTGTCGGCATGGAGCCGGGCCTCGAGGCCACCACATTTTTTGAGCCGACGAACTTCACGTTTCCCTTCGGCGCGCACGTTTGCGTCGTCGAAGTGGACGCCGACACCGGTGACGTCCGCCTGCAAAAATATGTCGCCGTGGACGACTGCGGCAACGTGCTCAATCCGCTGCTCGTCGAAGGCCAGGTGCACGGCGGCATTGTGCAGGCTGTTGGCCAGGCCATGTTTGAGGAAGCGGTGTACGACGAGCACGGCCAGCTCATCACCGGCGAATTGATGGATTACGCCATTCCGCGCGCCGAGTCCATGCCGTGGATGGAGACGCACCGCACAGTCACGCCCTCGCCGGTGAATCCGCTGGGGCTGAAAGGCGTGGGCGAGGCCGGCACCATCGGCGCTACGCCCGCCATCATTAACGCTGTCGTGGACGCGCTCGCGCCATTCGGCGTGCGTCACGTGGATATGCCCGTGAAGCGCGAACGCATCTGGAAATTGATGCACGCCGCGCCGCCAAAACGCGCGCCGCAACCCTCTTCAAGGGCGAAGTCGAAACCGAAACCGAAGCCGAAGGCCAAGACAAAGCCGGCCGCCCGCAGCAAGTCGCGCAGGAGGGCACGATGATCCCCGCATCGTTCGAATACCACGCGCCGAAGAATCTGGAAGAAGCGTTCCGCCTGCTTGAACGCCACGGCGACGAAGCCAAGCTTCTGGCCGGCGGCCACAGTCTGTTGCCCATGATGAAGCTGCGCCTGGCCGCGCCGCGTTTTGTGATTGACCTCGGCCGCGTAAAGGGACTGAATTACATCCGCGAAGAGCAAGGCGCGATTGCCGTCGGCGCGCTCACCACACACGCCGAAGTCGAGCATTCCAGTTTGCTGCGCGCGAAGTGTCCGCTACTCTGTGAAACCGCCGCGGCCATCGGCGACGTGCAGGTGCGCAACCGCGGCACGATTGGCGGCAGCCTGGCGCACGCCGATCCCGCCGCGGACTATCCCGCCGCGATTCTCGCGCTCGATGCCACGCTCGCCCTGCAGAGCAGCAACGGCTCGCGCACCGTCGGTGCCGCGGAGTTTTTCGTGGACATGCTGACGACGCAGCTCCGTCCGGGTGAAATTTTGACGGAGGTGCGTGTGCCCGTCATCGGCAAGGGCAGCGGCGCCGCATACTGCAAACTGCCACAACCCGCATCCGGTTATGTTGTCGTGGGTGTCGCGGCGCGCGTCACCGTGGCCAACGGCAAACTCGCGCAAGTGACCATCGGCGTCACCGGCGTGGGCACGAAAGCCTACCGCGCGGAGAAAGTGGAGAGTGCCCTGCGCGGAAAAGCTGCGAACGACAAGCTGCTCGCCGACGCCTCACGTCACGCCGCCGACGGCATTGAACCGCTCGCCGATTTGCACGCGTCTGCCGAGTATCGCCGCGAAATGGCCGCCGTGTTTACGCGCCGCGCCCTCGAGCGCGCCATCGCCCGCGCCACAGGAAAGAAGGCGTGAAGGTTCAGGGCACGGTGCTGCTGCCCGGCAGCCGCGAGCAGGTCTGGGAGCTGCTCACTGACCCGGCAAAACTCGCCAAGCTCCTTCCGGGCTGCGAAAAACTCGAAGCCGATGGCCCCGACCGCTACAAAGTCGCCATCAAGTTCGCGCTGGCCGCGATTTCCGGAAAATATTCGGGCAGCGTCGAGCTGAGCGAGAAGAAACCGCCGGAATCACTGCGCATGGTGCTGGAAGGCAGGGGCACGCCGGGCTTCATGCGCGGCGAAGGACGCATCCACCTCGCCGACAAAAAAGGCCAGACGGAGTTGCGCTACGAGGGCGAAGCGCAGGTCGGCGGCATGATTGCCGCCGTCGGCCAGCGCATGATTGACGTCGCCGCCCGGCGCATCATCCAGCAATTCTTCGACGCTGCCTCCGCCCAGCTCCGCTCGTAGATTTTTCACAAACGCTCACAGCCATCTCTGTCATTCTGAGCGAAGCGAAGAATCTCTCCTAAAGCCTTTGTCGTTCCTTATCTGCGATCATCTGTGTTCATCTGTGGTTTCAAATCCTCGCTCTGCCGCACCCCCAATGCGGTTCTGGTAGGATATGCCGCTGATGTTTTCCGCCATTCGCTACTACTGGATTGCCGCCAAGGGCTACCGCCTGCAGCCGTGGAACAGCCCCTATCTCCGCTGGCGTCTAGAAACTTTTTTCGGCAAGGACGCCGCCAACCTCGGTGCTAGCGGCACCATCAAACTCCTCTGGCGAGAACGCGCCCGTCTCGCCCGTTTTCTACGCTGGGTCGAATCCCGACGGCGCAATTCTCGGCAGTAGGGCCAGCCGGCATTTCTTGTTCTAGCCCGATTTTTCCGCTGCCGGATTCAGGCGTATAATCCAAGTATCGGAACGGCTCGCTGGGCGGGCCGGCGTCCGCGCGCAAGTGAATGTAATGCAGGACCTGAAGATTCTTCAAAAGACGGAAACGCTGCACCAAGGCCGTTGGTGGGAACTCGAAGCCGGGGGCAAGGTGCACTGCTATCTCTGCCCGAGGCACTGCCATATCGGCGAAGGGCAGTCCGGTTTTTGTTTCATCCGCATCAATCGCGGAGGCAAACTCTACAATCTCGGCTACGCTTCGCCTGCGGCGTTGCAGATTGACCCCATCGAGAAAAAGCCATTAAATCATTTTCTGCCCGGCACAAAGGTCTTTTCGATGGGCACTGCCGGCTGCAACATGGGCTGCTTCTTCTGCCAGAACTGGGACATCTCCAAATCGAAAAGCGACCAGGTGCACTCGACGCACATGCCGCCGGAAGATGTCGTGCTCATGGCCATCCGTTACGGCTGCCCTAGCATCGCGTTCACCTACAACGAGCCGACCATCTGGGGCGAGTACGTGATCGACATCTGCGCCGCCGCCAAAGAGCGCGGCCTGAACACGGTGATGGTCACCAATGGCTACGTAACCTACGACGCCTTTCACGACATCTACGACCACATTGACGCCGCCAACGTGGATCTCAAGGCTTTCACCGAACAGTTCTACGGCAAAATCACGCTCACGCATTTGCAGCCCGTGCTGGAAACGCTCCAGTGGCTGAAGAAGGAAACCAACGTCTGGTTCGAAATCACGAACCTGATAATCCCCACGCTGAATGACGACACCCAGGAATCGCGCCGCCTGGCCGAATGGATTCTGGAGTACCTCGGTCCGGAAGTGCCGCTGCACTTCACCGCGTTTCATCCCGACTTCAAGCTGCGCGACAAGCCCAACACGCCGCCGGCCACGCTGCACAAGGCGCGTCAAATCGCCCGCGAAGTCGGCCTGCACTACGTCTACGAGGGCAATATTTTCAGCGACGGCGCGCACACCCTCTGCCCGAAATGCGGCACGGCGCTCATCCTGCGTTCGTGGCACAATGTGCTGGAAAATAATTTGACGAACGGCTGCTGCCCGCAGTGTGGCCATGCGGTGCCCGGCCGTTGGAAGAATCCACACCGCAGCACGCCGCTCAAGACGTATGAGCACGCGCGGCAAGTGGCCGATGAAAAATACGGCGCTTTGAATTTGTAGCTTTGTGCAACATTCGTAGGGGCGCTGCTTGCTGCGCCCGATTGTTTGAATGGGAGGCTCCATGGCCGTCATCAAGCAACTTCGCGTGGCAATCAAGAACCGGCCGGGCGCGCTCGCCGAGCTGTGCACGGAGCTGGCCAAGCGCGCGGTGAACATCAACGCGATTCAGGCCAACGAATCCACTCCGGACACGATTCGCCTGGTGGCTTCGCCGCTTGATGTCGCCAAAAAAGTTTGCGAGCAGATGAAACTCGAAGTCCACGAAGAAGCCGTGGTTGCCGCGCACATCGCCGACCGCCCCGGCTCGCTGGGCCGCGTGACGCGCAAGCTGGCGGAGAAGGGCATCAACATTGATTACGTCTACGGCAGCATCGGCAAGAGCGCTGATCGCGCGCTGGTCGTGCTGGGCGTGAGCGACGTCGAAGCCGCCTCGCGTTTGCTGAAATAAAACCAATGCCCATGCCGTCCTTTCGCATTCTCCTTCCCATTCTTTTGTTGGCGACGAGCATTCCTGCGAACGTGCCGCGGGATGACTTCTCCGGCGTTTCTCGCGAGCTGAAACTGCGCCTGGTCGAAGAAATCAATCATGACCGTCGGGCCGGCGGATTGCGCCCGGTGGAATTTTCCGACGAACTCTCAATGGCGGCCGACGCCCACTGCCGCGAAATGTTGACCGAGAACTACACCAGCCACTGGAACCGCGCCGGATGGAAGCCGTACATGCGCTACTCCGCGGCGGGCGTGCGCGATTTTACCGAAGAGAATATTTTCAGCCTGTGGCGCACGAATCTGGATACTTCGGAAGCCTCGCTAGGGAAGGAAATGCTCGGCGGGCACCGCGGCTTCCTCGCCGAGCGTCCGCCCTACGACGGCCACCGCCGCAGCATTCTTTCGCCGCGCCCGACGCACGTGGGCATCGGCCTGGCGTTTGACGCGCAGGGCATGCGGCTGATCGAAGTCTTCAGCGCGCGCTACGCGCAACTCGAACCCTTGCCGCAGCGCGTCACGCTGCGCGACACACTCTCCGTCACCGGCCGCGTGGCCGATCGTAACTTGCGGCTCTTCGGCGTGGCCATCTATTACGAGCCGTTGCCGCGGCCGATGGCCAGCCTCGACCTCCGGAGAACGCATTCCTACAGCTTGCCCGAGGAGCATCAGATGGAGCGGCTGTGGCACGGAGAAGCGCAGTACATTGATGGCAGTCAGGGCTCCATCCTGGTAAACGACACGGGCAAATTTTCTCTGGGACTGCGCTTCTGGAAAAAACTGCCGGGGGTTTACACCATCGGCGTGTGGGTCAGCGAGAAAAGCGGCCGTGATGCGTTTCTCGGCGCGCTCGAATCCGTCTTTGTCGAAGAAGGCAAGAAAGGCGGTCGCTAGGATTATTCTTCTCGCGCCTGTTTCTGTTGCGCCGCGGCCAGGCGCGTGCGGAGGCTTTCCGCCAGCCGCGTTTTCAATTCATCGTCGCGGTGGCTCACATACTCCAGCCAGTTCATGCCCACCACAATCGGCCATTCGCCCTTTTGCATGACAAAGGCAAGCTGCTGCCGCGTCGAATCCAGCAACACCTCGTGCAGATGCACTTCCGGATCGATGTCGTGGAGCAGGCCGCCCACGCGTTGCAATATTTTTTTGCGGCGATCTTCACCGAGCATGGTGATTCCCAGCGGCAATCAAAACGGATAACACATTCCAGCGCGCGCGGCAAGGCAGTGTATTCGGGCTGTTCTTGTGGATGCGGCGGAGAGTCAATCAGGCTTGGGGTTCCGTCCCGGCAGGAGTGCTTTCGGTTTCGGGGGCGGCTGTATTGGCGGCGTTCTCCGCGCGTTTGGCCAGACTTCGCTCCGCGCGGCGAGCAGCCTTCATGCGCTGCTTTTCCATGCGCTTCATTTCCTTCTGGCGTTTTTCAAACGTGCTTCGCGTTCGAGAAGCCACAGGTTCTCCTTGTGGAGTAGGTAGCGGCAACCTGCGTTGATGTTTGCGCAGATTGCTACAGCGCGACGTGTAGCGCCGAACTTTAGCTCGGCATGTTCGGCAGGTCGCGGGTTACCAGCGCGGCTCGCGCGGCTGCCGGGCGGAGTCCTTGTAGTCATCTTTCGCGTACCGGTCCCGCCCGCGTCCACCACCACTGCCACCACCGCCCTTGTACCCGCCGCCGCTGCCTTTGAATCCGCCACGAGACGGTCCGCCGCGCTCCGTCTTGGGGCGCGCCTCGTTCACCTTCAGATTGCGCCCGCCGACTTCTTTGCCGTCCAGCCCGGCGATGGCCTTGGCGGCTTCCTCGTCGTTGGCCATTTCCACAAACGCGAAGCCGCGCGCCCGCCCGGTCTCGCGGTCCATGGCGATGTGCACGCGCGTGATTTGCCCGAAGGGCTCAAACAGCGCGCGCAATTCGCTTTCCGTGGTCTGAAAATTCATGTTGCCGACAAACAAATTCTTCATGCGTCCTCTCCCTGAATCCGAGCGATGCCCCAAGCGGGTCGATGTGCCAGCCGGCTGGATTCAGATTGCTTCGTGGCGGTCGTGCTGCACCGGAACGAGGTCAGGCGGGACAGTCCACCTCTGGCAGACCCGAAATCACTGACGCAATCTGAACTCTGGAAGGTACGCCCACACTATAGCACAGATGTGTCGCCGAGGCGGGTTTATGTAGCGGCAACCTGCGCCGGACTTGCGCAGGTTGCCATTTTTGATTTCCCGCTGCCGTTCAATGGCCCATCCGCCTGAACCCGGGCGGGTGGGCGCTACATCCTCTTTTTCGCTGTCATCCTGAGCGTAGCGAAGGATCTCTCTGCCAGACTGTCGATTTTCTTTTTTCGATTTTCCATTTTCGTTTTTGTGTGGAAGGGATGGTGCCGGGGGGCAGAGTTGAACTGCCTACGCCGGCCTTTTCAGGGCCGCGCTCTACCGGTGAGCTACCCCGGCACCGTGGAAGAGAATTCATTTTAGGGACTGCGCGCAGAACTGTCAATTCGCGCGCGGCAGGTTTATTTGTTTACTTCTGCAGGTCTGTGGTGAGATTTTGAACTTAGGTGGCTTGATGGCTTCGTTCCAGCTCCCGCTCTCGCAGATAGAGAAACAGCGGAAGCCCTAGCGAGACTCCAACCGCAAGTACGGCAATCAGTGGAAGCCACCACCGCCCGGGCACGCTCAATCGTGCGCCTTCACTTCCTGCAAAGATCAGAAGCGCCAAGGCAGAGACGATGACATCCAAACCGAAAAACGCGCCGATGCGTGTCGAGAAAAGCTCCTGGAAAAATAGGCGGAGGTTTAGGCCGTTCGCGGCTATCCACGGCACGAACTGCAAATAGGGCAGTGCCACTCCAAGGACGCAGAGTAGGAGATAAATCGTCTTCAGCTTCATCGCCGAGTTTGACCGCCGCGGCTTACTTCATGCTCTCATCGAATTCCTTCATCCAATCTTTCTTCTTGAGGACTTCTCTTGGCCGCGGGCCATCCGGCGGGCCGACGATGCCGTCTTTTTCCATCAAGTCAATCAGCCGCGCAGCGCGGCCGTAGCCCACGCGCAGCCGTCGTTGCAGCGTCGAAGTGGACGCGCGACCCATTTCGCACACCACGCGCACGGCCTCCTGGTACAGCTCGTCGTCCACGTCTTCGCCGGCTTCGTTCTCGCCGCCCTGCTCGCCGCTGGACGCGCTCTCTTCACGCGGCGCCTTGAGGAGTTCTTCGTTGTAGATGGCCTTGGCCTGCGCGCGCCAGAAGTCGCATACGGCGACGATTTCGTCTTCCGTCACCAGCGGCCCGTGCACGCGGTGCAGCCGCGAAGAGCCCGCCGGCAGAAAGAGCATGTCGCCGCGCCCCAGCAGCGATTCCGCGCCGTTGGCGTCCAGAATCGTGCGCGAGTCCACTTTACTGGCCACGCGGAAAGAAATTCGCGCCGGGAAATTTGCCTTGATGAGTCCGGTGATGACGTCCACTGACGGCCGCTGCGTCGCGAGAATCAAGTGGATGCCCACGGCGCGCGCCATCTGCGCCAGACGCGTCACCGCTTCTTCCACGTTGTTCGTGTCCACCATCATCAGGTCCGCGAGTTCGTCAATGATGATGACGATATAGGGCAGCGGGCGGTGCTCCGTTTCCTCCAGCGATTCGAAGAGATCGAGCGACTGCCCCTTGTTGAACGTGCGGTTGTACTGGTCGATGTTGCGCACGCCGCGCTGCGCCAGCAGTTTCAGCCGGCGCTCCATTTCGCGCACCGCATTGCGCAGCACGTTGGACGCGACTTTCGGGTCGGTCACCACCGGCGTGAACAGGTGGGGGATGTCTTCGTAAAGTCCCAGCTCCAGCCGTTTGGGGTCCACCAGCACCAGCTTCAATTCTTCCGGCGTCGCTTTATAGAGCATGGAAATAATCATGGAATTGATAAGCACGCTCTTGCCCGTGCCCGTCGAGCCGGCGATCAGCAGGTGAGGCATTTGCGCCAG
>DASYRO010000350.1:0-4929 GCA_036004385.1 Candidatus Acidiferrales bacterium | reverse complement strand
AACACCGCTTCCAGCGGAATCAAAATCGAATTGGGCACGCGGTCCACGGCGATGCGCGCCGTGGCGCTCATGCCCGGACGGATGCGGGGATCGATATCATCCAACTGCACAGCCAGGTCGAAATTCTTGACGATCGGCCAGGAGGAAAAATCAGGCTTGGCCAGAGGGCTGATCGAAGCGACGTGGCCCCTGATTTCTTTGTCCGGTACGGCATCAATGCGCACGCTGGACGATTGATCGGCGTTCAGGCGGCCGCGGTCGGCTTCGTCCACGCGTCCGGTGACGCGGACGGTGGTGAGGTCGGGCAATTCGGCGATGGTCGCGCCAGGCCAGGCGCGGTCGCCTTCTTTAAATTCCGGCGGGCTGCCCCCTCCGCCGAAGCTGCGCGCGCGATAGTTGGGCATGAGCGTGATCATGCCGTCCACCGGCGCCCGCATGGTCATGGAAGCAATGGCGCGCTCCGCCATGCGCACGTCATAGAGTGATTTTTCGCGCTTCTGCTTGCGGCTTTCGACGTCCGCGGCGGCGCCTTCGCGGCCGGAGGCCAGCTTTTGCTCGATTTCCTTGAGCTTTTGTTCGGCATCGGCGAGGGCGTAGCGGTTTTTTTCGCCCTCAATTTGCGAGAGGATTTCCGCTTTGCTCAATTCGAGCTTGGCGCGTTCCACGTCGTAGCGCGCTTTAGTGAGTTCGGTAAGGGTCTGCTGCTCGGTAGCGCGCCAGTCGGCCTTGATGCGCTCGATTTCCGCTTCCGCCTGTTTGAGTTCGGAGCGGCGCTGCTCCAGAGTGCGTTGCTGCGTGGTGGTGTCGAACTGGGCGACGATGTCATCCTTTTTCACCACGCTGCCGTTCTTGGCCAGCTTGATAATCTGAATATCGCCGGAACTGGAGGGCGCCGTGAGATAGATGGACTTCAGCGCCTTCACTTCGCCGCGCAATTGCAGGTAGTCCACAAATTCCCCGGCCCTGACTTCGGCGGTGGGCACGTTAGTGCCGGCGGCGCGCGTCAGACGCACCGCGCCGAATATGATTCCCGCCAGCACTACGCCGCAAACCGTGAGTACGACCCAGCGGCGGCGGTGCCAGAAAGCGATGAGCGCAACAAGCATCGTAAGATCCGAAAATCGAAATTCGAAAAACGAAAATCAGAAACCGACGACTGACAACTGACCACCGACCACGAAAAACAGACGACTACATTTTTCGAGCTACGACCGTGCCGGGCGTAATCGCGGCGCCGCTGTTGGGTTCGACGACGACTTCGGCGTCGCTCATGGTGGCGACCTTTACCGCCACCTTCTCATATCCCATTCCGCGCTTAACGCTCAAAAACGTCTGGCCGTTTTCCGAGATGAGAGCATCGCGCGGCGCTACCAGCACGCCGGAGCGGCGCTCCACTTCGACATCCACGGCCGCGGAAAGGTCGGGCAGCAGTCGCGGATCATTGCCTTGAATGGAAACGGTGGCCGCGAAAGTGCGCACCTTCTGGTTCATGTTGCTGGTGACACCGATAGCCGCGAGCCCTTCGATTTTCCCGGCCAAGTGCAGGTCGGGATACGCGTCGAGCTGAACGACCACCGGCTGGCCGATGTGCAAATAAGGCACGTCCGCCTGATTAACGCGCGAGCGCACCTGCATGGAAGTCGGGTCCACGACCTGCATGAACGTGGCGCCGGGGCGCACTTCGTCGCCTTCCTGCACTTCGCCCATGCCGCCCGGACGGCCAACGGCGTTCATCACCACGATGCCATCGAGCGGAGCGCGGATGGCCAGCTTTTCCGCGTTCAGGCGGGCATGTTCCATGGCGCGGCGGGCGCGATCTCGCTGGATTTCCACTATGCGCACTTCCGCCCGCGCGGCCGCGCGCTTGAGCTCGAATGTTTCCTTGAGCTGCGCGAGCCGCGCTTCCGCCTCTTCGAGATTTTGCTGATTTTTTTCGGCGTCGATTTTGGAGATGACTTCGTTCTTGCGCATTTCCAGGCGCGCGGTTTCGACGGCGTTTTCAGCTTGGCGAAGCTCGGTGGTGTCGCGGGCCAGGGCGGCGGCCTGATCCGCCTTTTTCTTTTTAATCTGTTCTTCGAAGTCGCGGAATTCCGCCTGGCGGTCGAGCTGGGCCTTAATCTGGTTCTGGCGGTCGAATTCGACCAGCAATTCCCCGCGCTTCACGTGCGCGCCGGCCGGAATCAGTTTGGTAATAATCATCGAGCCGGAGCCCGGGCCGGTCAGCCGCGGGGCGGCGATGGAGCGGAATTGCAGTGCGGCCACCGTGCCATGGATGCGCAACGCGCGCACAAAATCGCGAGTCTGGATGGTGGCTGTGGCGCTGCCGGAAGCGTCCACCAGGGATGAGCCGTTGGCGGCAGCGGCGGACCGCGAACGAAACGCCATCACCCCCCAGATCATCAGGATAACGACGATGGCACCGCCCCCGGCGGCGAGCCACTGCGCGCGAGACACTAACGTCTTCGCCGCTCCCGCCGACGGCCGAGGGGCCGGCTCTGTAATCGTCCGATGGAGACTCGAACCAGGCATTGTGTGTGTCAGATCCCCCGGTTCCGCGCCCTGCGGCTTTTTCTCAGCGCAAACGGGAGAAGTCTCTCGCACCCGTTGGTGGCAAGCCAGCAGGCGAGTCGCAACCCACCCCCGACCACCCGCCTTCCGGCTACCCTTTTAGACGCCACGGGGCAGGTTTCGGTTAACAAAAAAGGGGCCGCAGATAAATACGGGGCGTGCGCTCCGAAGTTCCGGAGCGGACGCCCCAGAAGCAAAAAATGCCGGCCACCGCGGCGCACAGGCTGGAAGCCTGTGCTACTGGCGGTTGTCGATGCTGACGTACGTGCGCTTCTCCGGCCCCAGATAAATCTGCCGCGGGCGGGAAATCTTCTGCTCGGAATCCAGCAGCAATTCTTGCCACTGCGCGATCCAGCCCGATGTCCGGCCAATGGCG
The DNA here is from genome assembly GCA_036004385.1 of Candidatus Acidiferrales bacterium. GTDB lineage: Bacteria > Acidobacteriota > Terriglobia > Acidiferrales > UBA7541 > JACQDE01. Next base: position 1,985 of record DASYRO010000350.1, on the reverse strand, counting down.
AAGAGCACCGTGAACATGGATGACGGAAAGCCCATGGCCTCGTAGATCAGCCCGGAATAGAAGTCCACGTTGGGATAGAGCTTGTGGCTGACGAAATACTCGTCTTCGAGCGCGATACGCTCGCATTCCAGGGCGATGTCAATGAGCGGGTTTTTGCCCATCACTTCGAAAACGTCGTAGGCGATTTTCTTGATGATTTTCGCGCGCGGGTCGTAGTTCTTGTACACGCGGTGCCCGAAGCCCATCAACAGCTTTTCCTTGGCCTTTACGCGCTTGATGTAGTCCGGCACGTTTTTCACCGAGCCGATTTCGCGCAGCATGAGCAGCACTTCTTCATTGGCCCCGCCGTGCAGCGGCCCGTAGAGCGCCGCGGCCGCCGCGGCCGTGGCCGAATAGGGATCCACGTGGCTGCTGCCCACCGAGCGCATGGCGTTCGCCGAGCAGTTCTGCTCGTGGTCGGCGTGCAGGATGAACAGCACGTCCAGCGCATTCTCCAGAGCCGTGTTGGGCTTGTACTTCACTTCCGTCGTCTTGAACAACATGTTCAGAAAGTTGCCCGCATACGAAAGATCGTTATCGGGATAAACCATCGGCATGCCCAGGCTGTGCCGGTAGGCGAACGCCGCCAGCGTGGGCATTTTGCCGATCAGCCGGTAGGTTTGTTTGCGGCGCGACTCGGCGTTGAAGATTTCCTTTGCATCCTTATAAAACGTGGAAAGCGCCGCGACCGTGGAAATCAGCATGCCCATGGGGTGCGCGTCGTAGTGGAAGCCGTCAATGAACTTCTTGATGGACTCGTGGATAAACGTATGGTGCGTGACGTGCCACGTCCACTCCTCAAGCTGCGCGCGCGTGGGCAGTTCGCCGTGGATAATCAAGTAGGCCGTCTCGAGATACGTGCTCTTTTCGGCCAGCTCCTCGATGGAATAGCCGCGGTACATCAAAATGCCGCGGTCGCCGTCAATGTAGGTAATTCTGCTGACGCACGAAGCGGTATTGATGAACGCGGGGTCGTAGGTCATCAGCCCGAAATCGTTCGCATCCACTTTGATCTGCCGCAGATCGAGAGCGCGGATGGTGCCGTTCTTGATGGGAATCTCGTAAGTCTTGCCGGTGCGATTGTCGGTGAGAGTGAGGCTGTTTTTCTGAGTCATCGCAGTGGCCTCTTGAGGCGTTGCGGCAGGCGCCGTTTTGACAGGTTCCATGATGTCACGCTCCAGACGGGAGGCGGTTGTGGGCGCCCACACCAGCCCGACCGTGGTTCAGAAACACTCTACAACGAGTGCGGCTGGAAAGGAAAGTTTTGTGCGCCGGGAACGTTGCAATTGGCGGGGAGTTCAATATGATGGCGGCTCGTAGGACAGACGTCCACGCCTGTCCTGCAGTGCCGGGTCTCCGACCCGGCGCTACAAACTCGTGCGGCGGATGTAGCGCCGGGTGCGCCGACGGTTTGCGTCGGGCCACCCGGCAGGATCCTGCTGCCGCGTTGATGTTTGTGTCGGTGGACGGGCCTGAAGGCCTGTCCTACTACGGACGTTCGTGGAGGAATGATGATGAGAGCAGCAATCTTGCGAGCGTTGGCCGCCGGATTGTGCGCGGCGCTGGCCTGCGCGGCTGTGACGGCGCAAGCCCCGCCGACCCCTGGGAAGGCGATCGTCCTGAAGGCGGCGCGGATGTTCGACGGCAGAAGCGAGGCCGTCGTAACGCCCGGTATTGTAGTTGTGCAGGACGGAAAAATTTTAGCGGCAGGCCCCATTGCCAGCGTGCCAGCGGGAGCGGATGTGATTGATCTGGGCGACGCCACCCTGCTGCCGGGCTTCATTGACGCGCATGTTCACCTGACCGGCGAGTACCGCACCGATTTCCGACAGGGCATCATTGATAGTCTTCAGAAGCCCATCGCCGAGCAGGCGTTGGACGCCAGCGTCAACACGCGCAAGACATTGCTGGCAGGCTTCACGACGGTGCGCGATCTTGGCGCCACC